>CBFGNY010000300.1:0-4044 GCA_965650235.1 uncultured Flavobacterium sp.
AATATCCAGTATACCTCCGCGTAAGGCAAACTGTCCCGGTTCGTATACAAAATCGGTGGAGGAAAAACCATAATCTACCAACTGGCTTAAAAGACCGTCAACGTCTAAAGTATCCCCTGATTTTAAGTAAATGATATTTCCGGCCAGTGTTTTGGGCAGCACCACTTTTTCAAACAGGGCCTCCGGATACGTGATCAGCATGCCCACGCGATTGCTGGCGGCAGGGGGCGAAGAAAACCGGGTAAGCGCTTCCGTACGCAGCATTACGTGCGAGGAATTGAGCAACCGGAAATTCTTTCTGTTCTTGAATGAGGAGGGAAAGAAAAAGATATTTAGGGCATGAGTGAGGTTTTCCAGCGAATTGTGCATGTACGCAGCCGCTTCGGCATCTTCACAAATAACTACGTGATTGAGCTGGCTGCAGGTATCATGCTGAAAAATAGTGCTTATTATAAAGGCCGGAGAACTACCATGCAGGTTCTTGCAAAATATTTGTTGGGGTTGGGCAACAGTAAGCCTGTCCACCAGTTGAAATAGGTGGGGGTTACTTTTATACCCGTCGAGCAACACCTGCAAATTCATATCAGCGGCGCAAAGATACGGAAAAGGCGGCACCCCCCAACCCCCTAAAGGGCATAGCCGTCAGAATAACATAAATACTTGTCTTAGAGGAAGAAAGCACCAGAAACACTCACTACTAGTAAGTTACCTGAGTTTGTTGCAAAACTGTCCAGCAAGATAGAGTCATTATTTTCCCGGTCTCATTTAAAAGCAGTGGCAAAAGAAGTTGGGTTTATAGAACGGGAAAGTAAAATGAAGGCCTACATTTTCTTGGACATGCTATTGTCGCAGGTCTTTGATAAATCTCAGTTAAGCCTCAACGACCATAGTGTAGAGTTACAGATGAAGCATGGCATAGCGATTACCAAACAAGGCATAGACGATAATTTCACCTGCGAGTCGACAGCATTTGTTCGAACGCTTTTAGAGCAGCAATTGCAGAATCAATTATGTAGAATACTTCCTGTGGAAAACCTGAAAAATTTTACATCTGTAAAGATTAAAGATTCTACACGTTTTCAGGTTTGTGAAAGTCTGAAAGATCAATATCCGGGCTATGGCGGTGGTGCATCTGAAGCAGGGACGCACATTCAGCTTGAATTTGATTTACTTAACGGAAAAGTAACCGATTTACATGTTACAGACGCCTTACAGCAAGACTCCACTGATGGCTTTGAAACCGTAGAAATGATTGAACCAGGCTCACTGCTATTACGGGATCTGGGTTATTTTAACATGGATTTGCTTGAACAAATTGGGCAAAGGCAGGCATATTTTATCAGCCGCTTAAGACCTAAGGTAAAAATATATGAGTACAAAGAAGGTTGCTATTTACCCATAGATATTGAGAAGATTCACCGGCAAATGAAACATGGCGGGTTAGCTTACCAGGAATTGAGTGTATATATTGGAGAGGAAAAAAAGCTGCCTGTTCGGCTGATAATAGAACTTGTGCCTGAAAAAGTTGTAAACAGGCGCCTGGCAAAAGCTCATAAAGAAGCCAAAAAGAAGAAACATCAGGTAAGTGAACTGTATAAGGCTTATACAAGCCTGAATCTTTTTGTAAGCAATGTTCCCAGCCAATGGCTAACAACACCACAGATCCATTCAATCTACCGGTTGCGCTGGCAAATCGAGCTGCGGTTTAAAATATGGAAGAGCTATCACCATATACATGCTAATAAGAAAATGAAGCTCCATCGCTTTGAGACCTATTTGTATGCCACTTTACTATTTATTCTTATCAATTGGGAAATAGTTATTAATCTGTTAGCCATCCGTCAGGAGCAAAGGGGAAAGATGCTTAGTGTTCTGAAATGTTATAAAGCCCTTGTTCTAAGCGGCGAGAAGCTTAAAGAAGCATTATTTAACCCTGTCGAAAAACTGAAATCTTACCTTGAACAACTCTATAAATTAGGAGATAAGCAGTTATTACTCGAAAAACGAAAATGCCATTTATCGCTGGAGGAAATTTTGTTCCAAAACGAATTTTGTGCCTTATACTATTGACAATAATTAATCAGATATGATAACTTCACATAACGTCAATGATGACGCACAAAAGCAAAGCCGAATGACATCCCTTAAATCTCATCCGGCTTTCATAAAAAAACGCACTCAAATATGAGGAAAAAAATTGAGCCATGCCTCAAAAGGGCATGGCTTTTATTTATACATTGATTATTATAGATTTACCTAATTCTGACGGCTATGCCCTTTAGGGGGGTATCACCCCGCCCAATGGCGGGGTTTTTTATTTGGAAGAAAATTAATTCTTTAGGGCAAGGGCATGAAGGGGTTACAGTGAAAAGTGATTTTGGACCGATTCGATGGTCTCCGGGACAGCCATCTAGGTAATTTGGGATTTTTGGTTGCACACTTATCGACCATAATAACGCGGTTATTGCCAAAACTGCACGCTTACCAATTTATACATTGCCGTATGTATATTAAAGGTAGTTTTGACTTGTCTGATTCACTTTTTTCCCTACGCCTTTCTGGTTTTATATTTCGATCGGGTAATTTTTTACCCGATCCTGTTTTTTTATACCTACCTGAACAGACAAATACATTAATTATATTTTCTAATATATGAAGGGTATCGCGGCCTGTTTTTGGGCAGTTGCATGGCAGGACCAGCTATTGGGCGCCGGCCCGAAGAAAGTGACAACTAAAAAGGCAGCAGATTGCCGGAACGCTGGTTACAATTGCTGAAGCTATATAGGTTGAATAGTCTGGAGTATTTTATCGAGAGCAGGTAAATCAAGTGGCAATAGGCAATCCCTCCCGATAGTTATCGGGAAGCTATCGGGAGCAAAAGTCAAATCGATAAAATAATAGGCAATTATGCAAATAGTTAGAAATGCCCGAAAATCGGGAACTCTTGCTAATTGTCCATTGCCAATTAATTGGTTGTAGCCGTCTGGCTACAACTTGATTTCATCCTCGTGCTTATCGAAGAAATGAAACTCAGTGAGGTGATAATTGGTGTTCTCCCTGATCTTAACCTTCTGGCCATATTTCCATCTCCATTTCCATTGTTTCGATCTGAAGATGCCTTTCGTAAGATAGGCATGCATAATGGGATGTACAACCAGGCTAAGGTCTTTATGCTGGTGAGTAATGAGATAGCTGAGGTTCTTTTCAATTTCATCTTCCAGCAGCAGGGTAGAAGAGATTTTACCTGTACCGGCGCAGCTGGGACAAACTTCCTGGGTATTGATATTTACCTCGGGTTTCATCCGCTGCCGGGTTATTTGCATTAACCCGAATTTGGAGATAGGCAACACGGCATGCTTGGCCCTGTCGGGGCGCATACATTCTTCCATAGCCTCCAGCAGCTTCCTTTTGTTATCGGGCAACTTCATGTCAATAAAGTCACACACAATAATACCACCCAGATCGCGTAACCGTAACTGACGTGAGATCTCAGCGGCAGCTTCCAGGTTGGTTTCCAGGGCGTTTTGCTCCTGGTTATTTCCAACGCTTTTATAACCGCTGTTCACATCAATGACGTGCAAGGCTTCTGTGTGTTCAATAATAAGGTAGGCGCCACTGGGCAGGTTAACGGTTTTACCAAACGCGGCTTTTACCTGTTTGGTAATGCCATACTGGTCGAATATCGGCAGTCCGTTATGATAGTAGGAAACGATTTCGGCTTTTTCGGGGGCAATGCGCTGAATATAGCTGCGGGTGTCGTTATAAATATTGCGGTCGTTCACAACCACCCGGTTAAAATCTTCATTCAGCAGATCGCGCAGCATACTGGTGGTCTTGGTTTGCTCACTCAGTATCTTGGCAGGGGCTACAGCTCCTTTCAGATTTCCCTGAATGATTTCCCAGGTTTCAACCAGTGCGGCCAGGTCTTCGTGCAATTCAGCTGTATTTTTCCCTTCCGCAGCCGTACGAACTATTACTCCAAAGTTTTTTGGTTTAATAGCCTCCACTATTTTCTGTAACCGTTTTCTTTCTTCCGCAGAATGG
>CBFGNY010000301.1:0-4037 GCA_965650235.1 uncultured Flavobacterium sp.
TTGATCAGTTTTGAAAAAGTTCCTCCCATAGAAATCACATCATCATCAGGATGCGGACTAAAAAGAATTACTCGTTTTTTTGCAGGATTGGCTCTTTCCGGACGATGTGAATCGTCTGTATTTGGCTTTCCTCCCGGCCATCCTGTAATAGTATGCTGTAAAACATTGAACATATTGATGTTCAAATCGTAAGCAGAACCTTCCTGTGCCAAAAGATCTGACATTCCGTTGTTGTTGTAATCACGGTCTGTTAGTTTCAATATAGACTGTTTTGTTTTTTGGCACAACCAAACAATCGCTTTGCTTTTTAATTCCTGTGTCCAAATGCATTCTCCAACTAGCCACGGTGTTTTGAAACGCGTCAATTCAGATGCTGCAGACTGATCTAATACGAAAGTTGCATTGGGATGATTTTGTAAAAATGTTGCAGGGATTTCAGAACTGATATCACCCTGAATGGTTCTCTTGATGATATCTGCTTTGTTTTGCCCCCAGGCCATTAATACAATTCTCTTCGATCTCATAATCGTAGAAACTCCCATTGTAATCGCTCGTTTCGGAACATTGTCTATACCATTAAAATCTGACGAAGCATCAACTCTTGTAATATGGTCCAGAGTAATAATCCTGGTTCCTGAATTAACGTGAGATCCTGGTTCGTTAAAACCTACGTGACCTGTACGTCCTATTCCAAGCAATTGAAAATCAAGACCTCCGGCATTTTTAATATTCATTTCGTAATCAATGCAGTATTGATTTAATTCATCAATTGCAACGGTACCATCTGGAATATTAATATTCTCAGGATCGATATCAATATGATTAAAAAGATGCTGATGCATGAAATAGTGGTAGCTCTGATTGTTCTCCTTTGTCATTGGATAATATTCATCCAGATTAAAAGTGATCACGTTACTAAAACTTAGTCCTTCTTCCTTGTGCATTCTCACTAATTCTTCATATACTTTTATTGGAGAAGAACCTGTTGCCAAACCTAATACACAAGTTTTATTTTTTTCTTGTTTAGATCTAATTAATTGCGCGATTTCCTGCGCTACAATTACTGAAGCTTCTGCCGAATTTTTGAAGATTTCATTGTGGATTTTTTCAAATCTGGTTTCTTCAAATTTTCCTGCACTTTTATAACTGATATCATGTTTTATTTCTAAAGCACTTTTCATTTTTTTCTTTTTTTTGTTATATCTTAAAGGTAAGATTTTTTTATGTAATGGTATAAGCAACTTGCATTGCTTATACCATTTACAAACCAAACATAAACTTTTTTATTCTTTATTATTTAGAAGTTAGGCCCGCTTGTGTCCCACCAAAGTCTGGTAGCTCCGTTATCTGGACCTCCTAATACTGCAACACCAGACTCAATACCTTTAGGGTTATTGGCTACTTCGTTAGCAGAGAAAGGCAATCTTCTGACTCCTAGTTCAGTGCTTATTATACCACCGCTTTTATTGTTTGTGATTCTAAATAATTTTGGATATCCAGTTCTTCTGAACTCAGACCATGCTTCCTGTCCATCAGGATAAATAGCAATCCATTTTTGAGTAATGATTTTTTCAAGGTTCACCTCTTTATCAGCTCCCCATGCCACAGTAACTTTACTTACAGCAGCAGCATTATTAGCAGCATTAATAGGATCAACATAATTTTTAGGCAATTTTGCATTGTCTGCCAAATAGACATCAGCACCCGCTACACCATTTTGTTCAAATGAAGCTTTAATACCAGATTCATACAGACCTTGTGCAGTTCCGCCCATGTTCCATCCTCTTAAAGCTCCTTCAGCTCTTAAAAAATAAACCTCCGCAGTAGACATCCAGGTAACTTCTCCTGTTTTTGTTCTTGCTCCTGTTTTTGAAAATGCAGCATAAGTAGATGGTGTTGGATAGACAATACCTGTTCTTACTCCTTTTATTTCGCCTGGAACTATGGTAGA
Source organism: uncultured Flavobacterium sp. (assembly GCA_965650235.1). Classification (GTDB taxonomy): domain Bacteria; phylum Bacteroidota; class Bacteroidia; order Flavobacteriales; family Flavobacteriaceae; genus Flavobacterium. Next base: position 1,952 of record CBFGNY010000301.1, read on the forward strand.
AGGATTCCAATATTTCTCTAAACGAGGATCACCATAACCTCCTAAAATAGATTCCATATCAGCACCCATAAACAAACCAGCCCAAGCGTGGCTCATTACATCAATTACATTTAAATCTAAAGGAGACTTTATTTTCATAACATCAGCATTTGTTGTCAAAACTCCTATAGAATGGCTTACTGCTTTTTCTGCTTCTGTTTTAGCCAATGTTGGATTAACTTTTGATATACGAACAGCCATTCTTAAACGTAAAGAGTTAGCGTATTTAACCCATTGAGAATAACTTCCTGCATAAGAAGATTGATCTGTCTGAGTAAATTTTGAAACTTCACCATCTGCTACTCTTTTAGTTAAATCAGTAACAGCAAAATCTAAATCTTTAAACATTTGCATATAGATTTCTTCCTGTGAATCATAAGTAGCCAATGCAGTACCGTATTTAGAATAAACTGCCGGACCGTACATATCTGTAATTCTTTGCATAGTAGCAACTTTGATAATTAAAGACCAAGCATAGAACTGATCATATTTGCCTTTTGCTCTTTGCTCCACTTTATAAAGATTTGTAATGATATTTACATAAGCATCATCCCAGGCATATCCATTCCAACCCGCATTTAATGCGTAATTATGATTGTTTATTCCTCCAAATTCATTTGGTGTCGTCATGTATCCTGACCAACCATCTGCCTGCAAACTTTGTTGCAGTTGATATTGCCAGGTAACGTCAGAAACATACAACCTTGTGAATGCAGGCTTAATTAAACCTTTAATATTATTGAAGTTCTGTTCCAAATCCGGCACAGTAGCCCCTACTGGATTTTGATTCATCTCATCGAAATTATCTGTACAACTAATAGCTGCAAGCAAAGAGAAGCAAATTGCTGTTCTTTTTATTTTATTTAGTATCATGATTGTAAGTTTAGAATGTTAAGTTTAAATTAAGACCGATACTTCTGGTTGATGGCATTCCAAACACATCAACACCTTGTAAACCTTCACCAGTACTTAAAGCAACGTTTGGATCGAATGGTGCATCCTTATAAATAAAGAATAAGTTTCTTGCAATCAAAGAGATACTGGCAGATTGTACAAATGGCAAAGCTTTTTTATTGAAAGTATAACCAATTGATACCTCTCTGACACTTACGTTAGTAGCATCATAAACATACTCTCCACTTACCCCATTTCTACCAGCGGTATTACTATAATATGTATATGGATCCATTGAAGTCACAGCTGTTCCATCACTAGTTTTTACACCATTGATTGGAACACTTCCAGCATTTCTGGCATCACCAGTATTTTTAGATACCCCATTAAAATCATTGATTGCCTGCGTTAAACTTAGAACTTCGCCTCCAAAACGGCCATCAATTAAGATATTAGCTGTAAAAGCTCCAATTTTAAATGTACTTGAGAAACCTAACATAAAATCAGGATTTGCATTACCTATTTCCTCCCAGTCAGTTCTTTGAATTGTTCCATCGTCATTAATCAATATTCTTCCCTGAGCATCTTTTTTAAAGTTAAAACCTTCAATTACCCCAAAAGGTCTTCCTTCGATTAACGAGTATCTGTATGAATTTGATCCAGGATCAGTGAGAACAATTCTTCCTCCCGGAGATTCTGCCGGAATATCGTTTACTTTACTCTTATTTTGAGAGTAGTTAATTCTTGATTCCCATTTGAATTTATCTGTTTTAACTAAATCAGCAAATAAAACAACCTCAAAACCTTTATTTAATATACTACCAGCATTAATACCATAATTAGTATATCCATTAGGGTTTGTAGATTCAGCAGGAATTAAAATAAATTGGTTTTTAGTTTCTGAAGTATAATATGAAAACTCAAACCCTAATCTGTTATTAAACATTCTCCACTCAGTACCTAACTCAATTTCAGTTTTTAGTTCACTTTTCAATGTTGATCCTTCTCTTGGTCCTACTGGAGGATTCACAAAACCACCTGCTAAAATACCTGATGTTGGACTTGTAATAGTTGAAGCAATATCATTACCTGCTTGTGCATAAGTAGCACGAACTTTACCAAAATTAATAAATTCAGGCAATGTAGTTATCTC
>CBFGNY010000302.1:0-4020 GCA_965650235.1 uncultured Flavobacterium sp.
CCACGGGAATCTGGACTATCGGTGCACTGGCTAATGGATCGAATGCTACTTTAGCAGTAGTGGCAACGGTAAACCCAACAGGTGTTTACGCCAATACTGCCAGTATAGAGGGAACCGAACCGGATCCTGATCCAACAGACGACTCTGATACGGAAACACCAAACGTGATTGATGCAGTTAATGATAATTTCACTGGAACGCCAGTTGCAGTTGGGGAATCCACGCCAACCGTAGTGACCAACGATACATTGCATGGAGCAGGTCCGGTAGTAATTGGGACAAACCCTGGACAAGTAATATTGACAGGAGTAACAGTGCCATCAGGTTTAACCTTAAATGCAGATGGAACGATAACCGTAAATGCCAACACACCATCGGGTAGCTATTCAGTAGTATATGAGATCTGTGAAGTAGGGGCAGTACCAGCGAATTGTGATATCGCTACCGCTACAGTTGTAGTATCAAACCCAATTGTTGCTACTGATGATGGATTAATAACTGTTGACGGAATTAATGGTGCGTTAGCGTTTATAAATATATTGACTAATGATAGTTTTAATGGAGCAGCAATCAATCCTTCGGAAATTACTTTAACAGCAAATAACCTTCCAAATGGAATAAGTTTAAACGAAGACGGAACTTTAGATATAGCGCCAAATACTGCCGGGGGAACATACACATTCAATTATCAAATTTGTGAAATCGGAAGTACTAATAATTGCGCATCAGCAAACGTCTCTGTTTTTGTTGAGTCTCCTTCAATTACAATTGTAAAAACAGGAGTATTTAATGATACTAATGGTAATACATATGCTGAAGCAGGAGAGACTTTAACCTATAGTTTCTCAATAACAAATAACGGTAATGTGGATTTAGAAAACATCTTAGTTTCTGATCCTCTGCCAGGAATTGTTATAAGTGGAGGTCCTATTAATTTAGCTGTAGGGGAAAGTGATGATTTTTCAATTACCGGAACTTATACTTTAACTCAAGCCGATGTAAATTCTGGAAGTGTAAGCAATCAGGCAACAGTATCAGGAATTACAAACAGTGGGATAATTGTTGAAGACAAATCAGATTTTAATGATCCAGAAGGTGAAAAACCAACGGTTATAAATTTTGATGGTTGTGTAATTAAAATCTTTAATGCTGTTTCTGCAAATGGAGATGAAAAGAACCAGAGGTTCTATGTACAAGGTTTAGAATGTTATCCTGATAATACAGTTGAAATTTATAACCGTTGGGGAGTTCTAGTATTCGAAAGAGATCATTATAATAATGATGACATTGCTTTTAGAGGTATTTCAGAAGGTCGTGTTACTATTAAAGACTCAAACGGATTACCTGGAGGAACCTATTATTATATCATCAGATATAAAGATAAACAATCTAATACGCAGCAAAAAGCAGGCTATTTATACCTTACCAAGTAATACACTATACAAATTAAATGGCTTAGTGAACTGCTAAGCCATTATTTAAAAATAAAATAAATGAGAAAATTAGTTTTAGTTTTATTGTTTTGTTCAGTTGCAGGTTTTGCTCAGCAAGATGCGCAGTTTACACAATACATGTATAACACCATAAATATAAATCCTGCCTATGCTGGTTCAAGAGGGGCTTTAAGCATTTTTGGACTGTATCGCACGCAGTGGGTTGGGCTAGATGGTGCACCGGAAACAAGTAGTTTTTCGGTAAATACACCAGTAGGAAGTAATGTAGGGCTTGGAATTTCATTAGTAAATGATAAAATTGGTCCTACAAATGAGAACAACTTATCGGCTGATTTTTCGTATTCTATACCAACATCGGCAAACGCCAAACTTTCTTTTGGTATAAAGGGATCAGCAAATTTATTCAAGCTAGATCCCACAAAATTAACAGCGGAAGATCAGGGAGATGAGCAATTTCAGAATTTAGACAATAAATTTTCACCTAATATCGGAGCTGGTATCTACTGGCATACTGATAAGGCTTATGTGGGTTTATCTGTACCAAACTTCATTCAGACAAACCGTTATAATGATAATGAGGTTGCGATATACAAAGAGCAAATTAATTACTATTTTATTGCAGGTTATGTATTCGATTTAGATCGATATGAAATGATAAAATTCAAACCGGCATTATTAACTAAAATGGTTGAAGGTTCACCCCTGCAAGTAGACGCATCTGCTAATTTTATGTTCAACGATAAATTTGTACTGGGTGTTGCTTATAGATGGAGTGCGTCTGTAAGTGCATTGGCTGGATTTCAGATAACAGATGGCCTCTACCTTGGGTATGCTTACGATCGTGAAACGACCAAATTAGTAAATTATAATTCAGGATCGCATGAGATATTCCTGCGGTTTGAATTCTTAAATAAATATAGCAGAATAACTTCACCTAGATTTTTCTAATTATGAGAAATAAAAATTTAATTTGTACCGTTTTTTTGTTTTCTATTTGTTTTTGCGGAATGGCTCAAAAGGCAGTCTTAAAAAAAGCAGAGAAGGAGTACAATCAATACGCATATATAGATGCAATTTCTATTTATGAAAAAGTAGCCGAAAATGGTTATAAGGATGAAAAAATGTTTCAAAGATTAGGAAATGCCTATTACTTTAATGCAGAACTAACAAAAGCTGTAAAGTGGTACGATGCCTTATTCTCTTTAAACAATCAGCAGGAACCTGAATATTATTACAGATACGCCCAAGCTCTTAAGTCTATAGGTGATTATACTAAATCAGATCAAATGCTCGAAGCTTTCAATGAGAAAGTTAAAACTGATACAAGGGGACTTTTGTTTGATAATAATAAAAATTATTTAGAACAGATTAAGTCAAATTCCGGAAGATTCGAAGTCACAGATGCTGGTATTAATTCCAAACAATCAGATTATGGAAGTACAATATTCGATAACAAATTAGTATTTGCTTCTGCACGTGATACCGCAACTTTAGCAAAAAAAACATTTAGATGGACAAACAGGTCTTTTACTAATTTATATGTTTCTGAACTAAAAGAAGATGGCAGCCTGGAAAATCCAGTACGATTGCAGAAAAAGATTAATTCAAAATTTAATGAATCTACTCCTGTTTTTACTAAAGACGGAAAGACAATGTACTTTACCAGAAACAACTATTTAGGTGGAAAAAAAGGAAAAGATACTCAAAGAATTACATTATTAAAGCTTTATAAGGCTGACCTTGTCAATGATAAATGGACAAATATTACAGAGTTGCCTTTTAATAATGATCAATTTAGTGTTGCGCATCCTGCTTTAAGTGTAGATGAAAAGAAATTATATTTTGCGTCTGACATGCCGGGAAGTTTTGGACAGTCTGATTTATATAGTGTTGCAATTAACAATGATGGTACATTTGGCCAGCCTGAGAATCTTGGTCCAACAATTAATACAGAAGGACGTGAAACATTCCCTTTTATATCAGGAGATAATGAACTTTATTTTGCAAGTGACGGACGTCCGGGATTAGGAGGACTAGATATATTTGTTGTAAAAATCAATGCTGATGCTACTTTTGATCAGATACAAAACATTGGAGAACCAGTTAATACTAAATTTGATGATTTTGCCTTTATAATTAATAATAGTACCAGAAAAGGATTTTTCTCTTCAAATAAAGAAGGCGGAATAGGTAATGATGATATTTATAAGTTTACAGAAACGAGAAAACTGGATTGTGAAAAACAATTATCAGGAATTATAAAAGATTCAGAAACTAATCAGGCAATAGAGGGTGCAAAAGTAATCTTGCTTGACGATAAATTTCAGGAAATTGCCGAAGTCACATCGGCTACAGATGGTGCTTACAATTTTAAAGTAAAATGTAATAAAACTTATTATGTAAGAGTTGCAAAAAAGGACTTCGAAACTAGTGAAAGCCCAATTACAGTCCAACCATCGAATGATAAATCAGAGTTAGATGTTGAATTACAAAAACAAATCAAGCAAATAGGAGTAGGAACTGATTTGGCTAAAACTCTTGATATACCTATTATTTATTTTGATTT
>CBFGNY010000303.1:0-3940 GCA_965650235.1 uncultured Flavobacterium sp.
AACTTTTGGTGGTGGCTGTTTCTGGTGTATAGAAGCTGTTATTCAACGTTTAAAAGGTGTTGAAACGATAAAGTCCGGCTATTCTGACGGACAGATTAAAAATCCTGCCTACAGAGAAGTATGTACAGGAAGAACCGGCCATGCCGAAGTGATACAAGTTGTTTTTAATCCTGATATTATATCTTATCATGACCTGATTACCATTTTTATGACCAGCCATGATCCAACAACTCTAAACCGACAAGGTGCTGACAGCGGTACACAATACCGTTCTATTATATTATATCATGATGAAACTCAAAAACAAATGGCCGAAAAAGTTTTTGAAGAATTAAAACCGGTGTATGCCAGTCCGATTGTAACGCAGTTAAAGCCATTTCAGGTTTTTTATGAAGCTGAAGAAGATCATCAAAATTATTACAATGATAATCCGGAAGCTGGTTATTGCCGAATGGTAATTGACCCAAAAGTGTACAAATTAAAAAAAATGTACGCTGATAAATTAATTGAATAAATAGTAATGAAAGACTTAAAAATACATAATCGCTTTACAGCTGAATTACCTGCTGATCCTGATGAAACTAACGAAATTCGTCAGGTTTCGAAAGCAGTTTTCTCATATGTAAATCCAACAAAGCCATCCAGTCCTAAATTAATTCATGCTTCAGAAGAAGTAGCTGAATTAGTTGGAATCTCAGCAGATGAAATCCAATCCGAAGAATTTTTAAATGTCTTTTCCGGAAAAGAAGTGCTTCCGCATACACGTCCTTATGCTATGTGTTACGCAGGACATCAGTTTGGAAACTGGGCAGGACAATTAGGAGACGGGCGCGCCATTAATTTGACAGAAGTTGAACATGATAATCAGTTTTTTACTTTACAATTAAAAGGCGCCGGAAAAACACCATATTCCAGAGCCGCTGATGGTTTAGCAGTTTTAAGATCTTCTATTCGGGAGTATCTGTGTGCCGAAGCCATGTATTATTTAGGCGTTCCTACTACAAGATCGCTTTCGCTGATGTTATCTGGTGATGAAGTATTGCGTGATATTTTATACAATGGAAATCCGGCTTATGAAAAAGGCGCTATTGTGTGCCGTGTTGCTCCGTCTTTTATCCGTTTTGGAAGTTTTGAAATGCTTACAGCCCGAAACGAACTTAAAAATCTGAAAGAGTTTGTAGAATACAATATCAAACATTATTTCCCTGAAATTAAAGGTGAGCCAAAGGAACAATATCTGCAGTTTTTTAAAACCGTAGCAGATACAACTAAGGAAATGATTCTGCATTGGCAACGAGTTGGTTTTGTACATGGCGTAATGAATACCGACAACATGTCGATTCACGGAATAACAATCGATTATGGCCCTTATGGATGGCTGGAAAATTACGATCCAAACTGGACACCTAATACAACCGACAGCCAAAACAGAAGATATCGCTTCGGTAATCAGCCACAGATCGCACAATGGAATTTGTATCAATTGGCAAATGCACTTTATCCATTAATCAACGAAGCCGAACCTTTAGAAAAAATATTAGAATCGTTTATCACTGATTTTAATTCAGATTACAAAAAAATGATTTTAAGCAAAGTAGGCTTAGCTTCTCCAATTGAAAATGAAGATGAGTTTATCGCCTATTTAGAATCGAATCTGCAATTATCAGAAACCGATATGACTATCTTTTATCGCAATCTGAATAAAATTAAGAAAACTGATTCTGCTGAGAATGCCTTAAAAGCTATTGAAGCTGATTTTTACCATCCTGAAGAAATTAAGGATACTATTAAAGAAAATTGGGTATTATGGTTTACGGATTATCTGGAACATTTGAATAAGGAAAGCATTTCGGATGAGGAGCGAATTTCAAATATGAATTCAGTCAATCCTAAATATGTTTTACGAAATTACATGGCGCAGTTAGCCATTGATGCAGCTGATAAAGACGATTATTCTCTAATTGCAGAATTATATGAATTATTGAAAAAGCCTTATGATGAACAGCCTGAACAAGAAAAATGGTTTGCAAAACGACCAGATTGGGCTCGTTCAAAAGTAGGATGTTCGATGCTTTCTTGTAGTTCTTAAAATCATTAAGAATCAACTTTTGTCAATTCTAGCGGAATCGATAACCTTTTATCTCTAAAGCATCTCGACTCCGCTCGATGTGACATCATAATTACTATTTTCTTTTTATCGCGAAGTAATGTAATCTACAATCATATTGGCATGAATGCGTGAATTTTCAATAAACCATTTATGTGTCTGCATTCCACCGCAGACTACTCCTGCCAAAAACAATCCTTTTACATTCGTTTCCATTGTTTCAGGATTATAATTTGGCGTTTTTAATTCATCATTAGATAATTGGATTCCCATTTTTTCCAAAAAAGATAAATCAGGTTTGTAGCCGGTTAAAGCCAAAACAAAATCGTTTTTAATAACAACTTTTCCGTTTGGTGTTTCAATTTCTACTTCGTTCTCTCTGATTTCAGAAATATTCGATTCAAAATAAGCTTTTACACTTCCTTCGGCGATTCTGTTTTCAATATCAGGTTTCACCCAATATTTTACCCGATTATTGATTTCGTTTTTACGAATCACCATGGTTACATTTGCGCCTTTTCTCCAACATTCCAAAGCTGCATCAACTGATGAATTATTGGCTCCTACAACCAAAACATCTCTAAAAGCATACTCGTGTGCCTCTTTGTAATAATGACGAACTTTAGGAAGCTCCTCGCCTTTTACATTCATTTCAATCGGAATATCATAAAAGCCTGTTGCGATAATTACATTTTTGGCTTTGTAAAGATTTTTATCAGTTGTAATTTTAAAAAGTTGGTTTTCCTGTTTTTGAACTTCAGCCACCTTTTCGAATAAATTAATATTGAAATTAAAATAACGGTGAATGTTTCGATAATATTCCAGCGCTTCCTGACGACCCGGCTTTGGAGCCAGGCAATTAAAGGGAATATTGCCAATTTCAAGTCTTTCGGCTGTGGAAAAAAACGTCATATACAAAGGATAATTGAAAATACTATTGACAATTGCCCCTTTCTCTATAATCAGGTAATTCAGGTTTTTCTTTTGAGCTTCAATTGCACAGGCAAGACCAATTGGACCACCGCCTACAATAATCAGATCGTATGATTGTGTCATAAATTGTTATTTTTCCCAATCTTTATAAGGATTTTTACTTAAATAAGCATTGTAGTATCGCTGATCATTTGTTACTTCTTCTCCCAGCCAATCCGGTTTCTCAAAAGACTCCGTTTCCGATTCCAGTTCAATTTCTGCCATTAACAAACCCTCATTCTCGCCATAAAATTCATCGACTTCAAAAACATGTTTTCCTGATTTTATTTCAAAACGTGTTTTTTCAATCTTTCCTTTTTCGCATAATTTAAGCAGTTCCTGTGCTTCATCCAGCGGAATCTCATTCTCCCATTCAAAACGTGACATTCCACCGTGTTGCCCAATTCCTTTTATCGTGATAAATCCTTTTTCTCCCTTAATTCTAATGCGTACTGTTCTTTCCGGCAAAGAGCTTAAATAACCCTGTGCAATTTTATTTTGAGTAAAAGCCTGTGCTTTGAATTCATCTGATTTTACAAGAAACTTTCTTTCAATCTCAATCATTAGTTCTGATAGTTAAATTTTATGCAAGTTACTTAATTTAGAGATAAACTGAATTCGTTTATTCGGATTTTAAGAATATGAAAAAGTAAATTTAGAAGGCTTTCTCCAAAAAATCAGAATCCCAATTTTTAGAATTATTGTACCACAATTGTCCGTTTGAAACTTCAAGTGGGCAATCAATATTATTGGTATAAAGAGCACCGGTTCCTAAACCCTGAGGCATGTCTGAATTTTGTAAAAAAGTCCATTGGGCAATGGCATTTAAACCAATATTACTTTCTAATGCAGAGGTGATCG
>CBFGNY010000304.1:0-3922 GCA_965650235.1 uncultured Flavobacterium sp.
ATTACAAAATTTAAATTATTTGAAGCCAGAGAAAAATTATTTTTTGAGTTTTGTGTGAAGTGACTGATTTTAATTTGATCATCGGTACTTTTTTGGGTTAGAAAAACACCCTCATCAATAGTAGTCAGCCAAACATTATCATTAGCAGCAGTGATAATTTTATCAAATTTAATTTTATTAGTTCCTAAAATATTTGCAACCGATAGAAAAGATTCGGTGCTTTTACAAAATCTGTAAATCTGGTTATAATAGGCTCTAAGACATAGATATCCGGAAGTATCTTCCTTAATCACAGCAATACGATTATTGCCCAGATTACTGTTGTTACCAGCAGTTGCCTTATAAGTAATGAAGTTTTTCCCGTCAAATCTATTAATACCGTCCCATGTAGCAAACCACATAAACCCTTCCTTATCTTTTAGCATATAGGAAATAGCATCATGAGAAAGCCCATCCTCTGTAGAATAGTTTTCTATTTTACATTTTATCTGTGCCTTTGATGTATGTAGGGTAATAATAAATAAAATTCCAATTAAAGATTTGACTAATAGAAGTTTTCTCATTAGCGATTGTTATTTATTTTGTTAAGAAATACATTTTTAAGATTTAGGTTTTCTTTATTATTGAAGCTTTTTTTAATTGATTCTGCTATAAAAATAAAGTTTAAAAAAGTATTTATCATTTTGAATCCCAGTAAATATAAATAGTGACCAAAAATTAGAAGCAAATGACCAAAATTTGAAAGTCGTTATTGTTTTAATAAAATATTTTTGATGCAAGATATAATTATTATTAAAAATTTGGCTTTAAAAATATAGTATTGATAATTTATATTAAAATATAATAAATTCTTTACGCTCTTTTACTTAATAATCAAGAAGAGGAGGGAGTATTATTTACCGGATATTAAGAATAATAAACTATCGGGGATTAAACAAAAACTATTACTAACTAACCACCTTTTTTATGAGAAAACTCGACTTTTATGCCTTTTTAATTATAGGGCTATTATTTTTTAATCAATCCATAGCTCAAAATTTTAGTCCGGATATCATAGTAGATATCAACGGAAGTGGAGATTTCACCTCTTTACAGGCAGCTTTTGATGCAGTACCCGCAGGAACTCCAACCATCATTTATGTAAAACGAGGTTTGTATGACAAAGAAAAATTAATTATTCCTGCGAATAAAACCAATATTACCTTAATAGGCGAGAGCAGAACAGAAACCATAATTTCTTATGATATTTATAATTGTAATGACGGGGGTGATGGTTTATGTCCTGACGCGAAGGTTGCATTGTGGGCCAGCAACAGCAATTTGATAAGGACAGCAGCAACACTTACCATTATGGCAAATGATTTTAAAGCAGAAAACATTACCATTCGAAATACTGCAGGCCCTGTTGGGCAAGCACAGGCAATCACGCTTCAGGGTGATAGAAATGTATTTGTAAATTGTGATATAAGTGCTTATCAGGATACTATTTATTTTTGGACGGCAGAAACCTCACGTGCGTATTTCAAATCATGTATGATTTTAGGCCGAACCGATTATATCTATGGCCGCGGAGTAGGTGTTTTTGAGGAATGTGAAATCAGAAGTTACGGAGGGGCATGGATAACGGCACCTTCGACCGAAGCGACACAAACATATGGATTTGTATTCTATAAATGTAATTTAACTTACCAGCCTAATAGTCCGAGAAATGGCGACGATGGCGTAAAGATTAAATTTGGCCGTCCGTGGCATGAATACCCAAAGGTTGCTTGGCTTTATTGTACAATGCCAGCAGAAATTGATCCCTTAGGATGGGGTGATAAATGGAATATGGCTTACTCTGATACTGATACAAGACTTCATTTGTACGAGTGGATGAATACCGGTCCTGGTGCGGATATGAGCGGAAGAGCAAACTGGGCAGGTCTTAGGGCTATGACAGATCAGGCCGAGGCGAATTTATATGAGCCAAGAATTGTTTTGGCAGGTTCTGACAATTGGAACCCTACAGCCATAGCGCCAACAGTAACAGTTTATAGTTGGGACGCAGGTGCGGCAAATACAGGATGGCTAGAAGCAAACAACTGGAATCCTGATGGCATACCGGCAGTATCGGAAGTTGCTAATGTTGACGGCAATTTTACCATAAATGCAAATGGTGGAAATTTTGCTGCTGATTTAAATTTAATTAATGGCGCAGCAATTGACGTTTCTGCCAATAGTTCTGCAACTTTGCTTACACTTAATCAGGCAACCATTTCTTCTTCAGTTGCTGCTTCATTGTCTGGAAATATCAAAACGAAAGGAATAGTAAATATCAACGTTTCCGGGAATCTGAATATTACAGCTACACTTAGTGGTGTTCATCAAATTACTAAAATAGGCTCAGGTATATGTCAGCTAAACAGCAATAATTCAGGTTATACCGGGAATTTAGTTATTGAGGCAGGTGATTTGCAGGCTAAAGTTGGGAATTCGTTAGGGGATACACCAAAAATAACCGTAAAAAATAATGGAAAGCTAACTATTGATGTCAGCAATGCCATTCAGCCGAAAACGGCTCTTTACACAGAGGGATCGGCAGCTATTGTCCTTAATAAAGATATTACGATTAATGAATGGTATATAGATGGTGTGTTACAGCCTGTTGGAATTTATAGTTCAGCTACTAATACAGCTACCATCAGCGGAACAGGTAAAATAATTATAGGAAGACCAAGTGAATTTACTTTTCTTGGAGGGCTGTGGGATGATGTAACTAAATATTCTCCGGCTATGTTGCCAAAAGCAGGGGAAAAAGTCCATGTGAATAGTGGAATAACAATTGAAACAACACTTTCTACTTTTGAGGGAGACATGTATGTCAAAACAGGAGGAACTATCCGTTTGAGACAAACAAAAGATTCTAAATCCTCTGGCGCTGTCAGAATGTCTCAGGGCGCTGTTATAACATACGCAACAAGTGGTACAGGTTTCTATTTAAATGCGCCAATTATTCTTGAAGGCGATATTTCTCTAACTATGAGCAGTAATAATGTGGCAGGAAGTGTGATGGATTTGCCTGGCACTTTTTCTGGTGCTTACAAAGTAATCGTACGTAATATAAGGGATTTTGCGAATATGTCAACTGCTAAGCTGGGAGGCGACAACAGTAACTTTACAGGAATCTGGGATTTAACTCTCGCAGCCGCAAATGCAGGTGGTTCATCTGCCATTAATGGAACAGTTGAAAATGCTTTCGGAAAAGGAACAATTAGTCTTGCTGCAAACAATAAGGCAATTTTTAACCATGAAAAATGTGCAGGAGATATTTTAAATATCAACATAACCGGTTCAGCTTCTGCAGTTTTAAACACAGCCGTTATGGTTAAGAAATTTACGTTGAACAGAACTGAGCTTGCAGACGGAATATATGATGCTACTACACATCCTGGATTACTTACAGGTACAGGATCAATTACTGTAAATTCAAGCAGTTTAGGTGTTGACAAGAAGGTTTTTTTAGAATACGGTATGTTGAGGGTAAACGGTGTGCTTGAAAATCTTGACGTATACTCCCTAAGCGGACAATGGGTTTATCATACAAAATCTGCTACAGAAATAAACCTGAACAGCCTTAAATCCGGAATTTATATTGTTCGATATAAAATTGATGGCAAACAAGGCGCTGTTAAGGTCTATAAAAAATAGCAAGCTATACAGATTGTTCTTTTAATAAAAAACAATCTGTATCTCCTTATCACTACGGTAATTACAAAAATTAATATTCCACAAATGAAATTATTATCAAAATTATTTATAGCTGCTTTTCTTTTTTGCAGCATCATTTCTGCAAAAGCACAAATTACACTTCATTCAATTGGTGATTCTACAATGGCTACTTATGACGAGAGGACTTCAGACATAAGAGGCTGGGGAATGA
>CBFGNY010000305.1:0-3892 GCA_965650235.1 uncultured Flavobacterium sp.
TGGATAAAAAAGACCTTTACATGATAAGTACTACCAACTGGCAACCTTATACATGGTCAATTAATAATGTTGCTTTGGCTGAGCAATTGCATACGTCATTAGCTTTTTGGCAGGGCGGACAAACTGAAAAAGCGTACACCATGTGGGAAAGTGCTTTAATCGAAAGCATGTATTTAGGCGCTTCTCCCGGAGGATTTGAACAGCTCATGTATCAGGATGCTATTCGTGGAGAATTATATCGTGACTTTGCTGACCCAGTTGGTATGGCTTCAAGGACGCTGGTAGAAGGACTTTTTGGAATTCAGCCCGATGCTTTGGCGGGAGTTCTGACGATTCAGCCCGGTTTTCCTGCAAAATGGAATCATGCAGCATTAGATATTCCGGATGTTTCTATTGATTTTAAAAGAGAAAATAAAACAGACTCTTACCTTATAAAAAATCAGTTTACTGCCAAAATGAACCTTAAATTGGTTGTAAATGCACCGTTCGTAAGAGTTCAGGATATCACAGTTAATGGAAAATCTGTTGCATGGAAAAATGTTCCGGAAAGTATCGGAACTCCAAAAATTGCAATTGAAGTACCTTATGCTTCTAATTTCGATATAAAAATTAACTGGCAGGGAGATGGTTTAGAAGATTTACAGTTAAGTTTGCCTTCAACAGCCGGAGAATCTCTTGCTATAACAACATCGAAGGCAGAAATAGTTTCGATTTATGATCCGCAATCTATTTTGAGTGAAATTTCAAAAACAAATAAATCTTATGAGGCGATTGTTTACGGTAATAAGTTCAAAACTTTTTTTGTTCAGTTGAAACAAGGCGATTTATTGTGGTGGAAACCTGTTGAACTGGATTTGAAACCTAAAATTGAATCTCAAATCATTGATTCAAAAAACAATAACGTAAAAATTTCCCTCAAGAATAATTCAGAAAACAAGATTGAAGGAAATGTAGTTTTTGATGGTTCAACAAAAGCAGATCAGCGAAAGATTGTTCTGGGTGTAAATCAAAAAGAAACCGTTGTAATTCCATTTCAGAAATTAGTTCCGGGAACTAATAATTTTTCTATTTATACAAATTCTAATTCCATAAAAGAAATCACTTTTACGAACTGGGACATTCCGTTTAATAGTTCAACAAAAACAGAAACAGTTTCGCTTTCTTCTTTTTTTAATTCGAAAGTGACTGATGTTTTTAATCAGAAATATTTATCTCCAAGACCACAAACCGTGACTTTACAGCTTCCGACAAACGGAATAGGAAATTGGTGTTACCCGAATGTATCGGTAAATATTGACGATTCAGGATTGCGTGAAAAAGCTAAATCAAACGGAGAGATTTCAACTCCATATGGTTTCTCTTTTAAAACACCTTCTGATCAAAATCAGAAAAACATCATTTTTACATCACAGTGGGATAATTTTCCAAAAAGCGTTACAATTCCGTTGAACGGAAAAGCATCTCACATTTATTTTATGGTTGCCGGAACTACAAATCCGATGCAAAGCCGTATTGTAAATGGAGAAATCGAGGTTAATTATACAGATGGCACATTGGAAATATTACAATTGAAAAACCCTGAAAACTGGTGGCCAATCGAGCAGGATTATTTTGTGGATGGACTTGCTTTTACAATCGACGCACCAAAGCCTCCAAGAGTGTATTTGAAATCAGGTGAAATCTCGAGAACTTTTAAGGATTTTACATCTATAAAAGGTTTCTCAAATTACGGTATTGATGGCGGAGCTGCAACTATTTTGGATTTACCCTTAGATAAAAGTAAAACATTAAAAAGTATGACACTTAAAACTATTGCCAATGATGTCATTATTGGTTTGATGAGTGCTACTTTAGTTAGATAAAAAAACAATATCTATGACAATATCAATGACAATATCAATTTCAATAATAAAAAAAATCTCAATTAGTTACAATATGAAAAAAATACTATCTGTGTCCTTTTTGATATTATCTCTTTCTGTATTTTCACAACAAAAAATAGACAGGAAAGCATTGGTAACAAGATATAATGTTCAGATTACTGCAATTGATACTTTAGCTTCTTTAACGGTTGGAAATGGCGCTTTTGCTTTTACCGTTGATGCTACAGGCTTGCAGAGTTTTCCTGAAAAATACCAAAACGGGATTCCGCTTGGAACACAGTCAGAGTGTGGTTGGGACAGTTATAAAAACACCAATAATTATAAGTTTTCTGAAACTTTGAGAGATGTAGATCAGTATGGTCGTAAGATTTCGTATTCAACACAAATTAAAGAACCTGCACGAAAAAAAGAAGCTGTGGAATGGTTTCGTCAGAACCCGCATTTATTGCAATTGGGAAATATAGGTTTTGAAATCACCAAAAAAGACGGCAGTTTGGTAAAGCCAGAAGATATTGAAGCGATTAATCAAAAGCTGAATTTATGGACAGGAAAAATTGAGAGCTATTTTGAGGTCGAAGGCACTTCTGTGAAAGTGATCACGGCTTGCGATCAGACAAAAGATGCTGTAGGCTTTAAAGTAGAATCGGATTTAATTCAACAAGGGCGTTTGAAAATTCGTGTTCGAATCCCTTTTCCAACAGGACTATGGGGTGATATGGGGACGAAATGGGAAGAAAAGCAGGATGTAGCTATTTCAAAAATTGTTATTGAGGGGACTGATATGGGGAAAAAATGGGGAGGAAAACAAGATTATAAAAGCAATCTGAAAATCAAAAATAAATCAGAGGCTACCATTACACATGTAATGGACAGTATTTCGTATGATATTAATTTGAAATGGAAAGGCACTGCATCGATTAAAGAAAAAGTAAAACATTATTTTGTTGTAGAACCTTCAAAAAGCAATACAATCGAATTAAGCTGTTCGTTCGTTCAAACAGATAAGAATAAATCTGTAATTTCTTCTTTTGAAACGATTGAAAAAAGCAGTATCGCTGGTTGGGAATCCTTTTGGAAAAGCGGTGCAGCAGTTGATTTCTCAGGAAGTACAGACAAGCGTGCACACGAATTGGAACGACGTGTAATTCTTTCGCAATACCTTACCAAACTGCAGTGTACTGGAAAAGTTCCGCCACAGGAAACCGGATTGACATATAATAGCTGGTACGGAAAGCCGCACTTGGAAATGCATTGGTGGCACGGCGTACATTTTGCACTTTGGGACAGGCCTCAATTACTGGAAAACAGTCTTCCGTGGTACCAAAAAGTTTTTGAAAAGGCTAAAGACATTGCCAAGAGACAAGGCTTTGAAGGTGCAAGATGGCAAAAAATGACGGATTATGATGGTAATGAAAGCCCATCTTCTGTGGGGGCATTCCTGATTTGGCAGCAGCCGCATTTTATTACCTATGCCGATTTGATTTATCAGGCAAAACCAACAACAGCTACTTTGAATTTATACAGCGAGCGTGTTTTTGCAACTGCTGATTTCATGGCTTCTTTTGCCAATTATGACACTAAAACTAATCGTTATGTTTTAGGGCCTGGTGTGATTCCGGCGCAGGAACGATTCAAAGCGATAGAAACTTTTAATCCAACCTATGAATTAGCATATTGGAATTGGGCTTTGAAAACGGCTATTTCATGGAAGAAAAAACTAAACCAAAAAGTACCAGAAAAATGGGAAGATGTTTTGAAAAAACTATCGCCTTTGCCAATTGCGAAAGATGTTTATCTGGCAACAGAAAGCGCTACGGATTCGTATACAAATCCGGAGTTTAAAACTGATCATCCATCAGTGTTAGGAACTTTTGGAATGCTTCCTGAGACATCCCTTTTGGATAAAAAAATCATGAAAAACACTTTTAATCTGGTTTGGGATACGTGGTCGTGGGATAAAACCTGGGGTTGTGATTTTCCGATGACGGCAATGTCTGCAGCCCGTTTGC
>CBFGNY010000306.1:0-3864 GCA_965650235.1 uncultured Flavobacterium sp.
GATACATATCGTAAGAGTGATTTTTATGTTTTGACAATTTTTTGTTACGAGTTTTATAATAAAGGCCTGGTTGTATATTTTTGTTGTTCAAGTTGTTCATTGCACTGCAAAAAAGAAGTAACATATGATATATAAAACCATTAAAAATAAAGATATTCCAAATGCACGTTTATTAACAATTTAAAGTGGATTTAGTGGAAGCCTCACTCACTGAAAGGGAGAATGGTGTTATGATGACAAATACCTATGGAATCTCATGGTTGATATCATAGAAATTTTATAAACGGAACAAAATATAACAGAAGTTGATGTAGTAATCGGGGGTATGATATACGAGACACATTTAAACAAAAATTTTGAATAACAAATTACTCATATGCTACTGATGAGCAGGAATAAAAATACATATTCACATCCATATATGATGTGGCATATGCTATGAAATAATTGCATATTCATTTAAATGGATTCCAGCGATAAATTATTAAGTGAAGTTGGCGTAATGCACTAATGCTCAAAAACAAAAACACTTGGTTTTGGATAATTGATATAAATTTTTTTTTGAAGAAATGGATAAAATTGATGGGCAAATCAAGGGGATAAAAAACGGCCATGTGCTGTTTGGAAGATCAATTAAATTTGTTCAGTCTACTTCTTGCAACAAGTCTCAGGACAAGCTTAAAATCAAATACACAGTCATCAACAGGGCTTCGAAAATCAAACCTTCTCAAAAAGAAATGCAGAAACATACAGGCAGTGCTTTAATTTATAAATCCTCCACTAAATATGTCGTATTTAACAAGAATGATCTTTCTTTTACATGGGATAAGGTAAATCCAATTGGAAGTGGGTTGTTGAATATGGGAAACACTTGCTTTTTAAATTCTGTACTGCAATCCCTTGCTTATACTCCTCCTCTTGCTAATTACTTACTATCTGGTCATCATTCTGCTAATTGTAAATCAAGAAAAAAAATATTTGAATAATAAAAACAATTAGGTCATTTAAAGAACCAATGCTTATTATGCGTTTTTCAAAATCATGTTCAATTGGCTATTAATGGGAAAAATAAAAAACCTATAGCTCCTAATAGCATCGTCGGTCGTTTAAAAGGTTTTTTTTAAAAAATATTTTATGATCTTCTAAATATTTCTAAAGGCATTGCCAAACACATGCGACTCGGTCGGCAGGAAGATGCCCATGAGTTTCTTCGTTATTTTATTGATGCGCTCGTTAAATGCTCCTTGCATGGTTATGAATCAATTGATCCTGCTTCTAAAGGCACTACCCTTCTTCACCAGATCTTTGGCGGGTCTCTTTGTAGTGAAATCAAATGCCAAAATTGTGGTTATTCTTCTAAAACTTACGACCCTTTACTGGATTTCTCGTTGGAAATTAGAAATTGTAACTCTCTGGAAAATGCCTTCCGTCGTTTCACTGAAACTGAACTGTTGGTGAAAAATAATCGCTACAAATGTGAAAAGTAAACCGGTTTATCAAAAAAAAATAATGAAATCTATAAATTTTAGGTGTAAAAAGCTAAGTAATGCTAAGAAACAGATCACCATTTCACATTGTCCTTCGATTCTTTCAATTCAACTTAAAAGGTTTGATTTTACCTACTCAAACAAAGGTGACAAAATTAATAAAAATGTGACATATCCCGAAAAGCTTGATATTTCACCATTTACTTCAGAGCTTGGAAAAAAGCGCTTATATGACCTGTATTCCGTTCTTGTTCATTCCGGTTCTTCTTGCCATTCTGGCCATTATTACTCGTATGTAAAAAATTCAAACGGCATTTGGTATCAAATGAATGATACTCAGGTATAAAACTTAAAATGTCCCATTTACGTCATACTTAAATACTAAAAAGGTTGGGCAAGTTAGCATTTCTCAGGTGTTATCTCAGAAAGGCGCTTATATGCTCTTT
Source organism: uncultured Flavobacterium sp. (assembly GCA_965650235.1). GTDB lineage: Bacteria > Bacteroidota > Bacteroidia > Flavobacteriales > Flavobacteriaceae > Flavobacterium. The sequence goes on from CBFGNY010000306.1 coordinate 1,934, forward strand.
TATTCCGAAAGAGTCAAAGAAACAAGACAGTTAACTCCTCCTTCTTCAGATACGGAATCCAATTGGAAACAGCAGAAAGTATCCTTACCAATGCTTGATTTTATTGAAAAAAAATTGATTCCATCGGAAACCAAAACACAGCGCATGAAAAACGTCGTGGTAGATTTAGAAGTAGGTCCGAAAGCAATTCCCGTAAAACTTACACCACCATCGTCCATAATTCCATCCCAACTGTCATCTACTGCGCTCCCTACTTCCGATCTTCCTTCAGATCTTCTCACTCAAACTTTATCCACACAATCACTGAATGATACTTCACCGTCATTAAATTGCGAGCTTTCACCTCCGCCGGAATCGGTTGAGACTTTAAAAAGGGCCATTACATCTACTAACGATAAATGGAATGTTTCTGCCGTACCAAAAGGCGAGGCTAGTTATACAAGCTTTCAAGGTGGATGGACCGTCACAAAAATATCTGATACTCTTCCGACCGCTACAAGGAGCGCCTTTCTTACAAAATCGTCTACTAAATCCCCTACGGAAAATCAAATTTATGGCTCACAAGGTAAAATACTTGCTCTTTATTCCCCTTCAACGATTGTCTAATAGTGTCGCAATGGGAAACTTTAGATGCCAAAATGGATATTTTCAGGCACCGGATAAATGAGGAATTCAAAGCTGATAAAAAGAGAAGGAGACCGGAAACTTATGACCAGGAATTAGATGGGGGGCGCGTCAAGAAAATTAGAAAGAATAAGTGGAATGTCTTTTAGCTAATTTATTTGTTTTATTGAGCTAGGCTAAATATTAGACAGCTTTTTTTTAACTCCGAATTATAGTTTCAATTCGATATCACATCCTTAATTGGATGTTTTTTTTTGGAAATTAAAATACATGTTACTTGGGAAGGCGGCTTTTAAATACGTGATTATTTGTTTTTATTGGCATGATTAACGACAATTTATACATACAAAATATAGCAATTAGGTGACTGTATAGGCAAAGGTACCTGATTTATATGATATTGCATTGCAATTACAAAATATTAGGTGCATTCGGTAGCGTATATCGCGGTTTAAATCTAGAAAATGGACAAGTAGTGGCAATTAAACAAATACAATTGTCTAATATACCAAAATCTGAAGCTGACCAAATCATGGTACCTTCAAAACATCTTATACTCTAATTAACTTTTGATAATTAGATGGAAATCGATTTGCTCAAACAATTAAGCGTATTTGAAAATGAGTCTCTAGATGCTTTACTAAGTTATTTTAGCACCCGAATGTCGTCCGTTATATCGGTTTTTTAAAAACAAAAGAGTTTTTAAACCTTATCATTGAGTAGCATTTTAAAACGCGTGCTTGCTGTCTAATTTGAGTAAATAGGTTCTGCGAAAATGGTTCGCTTGTCAATATAATAAAAAAATTCGGTTCTTTCCCTGAGAAGCTGGGTGCAGTATATATTAAGCAGGTTGTTATCGGTCTAGCATACCTTCATGACCAAGGTGTAATACATCGCGATGTCAAATGTGCGGTATGCTTTTTCCTTTGGTTATTAAATATATTCTCCCAGAACATTTTAACCACAAAGGAAGGTACCGTGAAACTGGCCGATTTTGGTGTTGCGGCAAGGCTTTCTGATGTATCAAATTTACACTCAGTTTCTGGAAGTCCATGTACGTTTTTAATTGTTTTTTAGAAAGGTAACTGTCTTCTATAGATTGGATGGCACCAGAAGTCATTGAACTGTGCGGTGCTACTACAGCCTCCGATATATGGAGCTTAGGCTGCACAACTATAGAACTGCTTCAAGGTAACCCAGCAAACCATAATTTATCACCAATGTCAGCGCTATTTAGAATTGTTCAAGACGATCACCCACCGCTCCCAGATGGAATCTCAAATGTAACCGCAATAATAATATTTCAC
>CBFGNY010000307.1:0-3856 GCA_965650235.1 uncultured Flavobacterium sp.
AACCCGATTTTTTGCATTTTAATGCTGCAGGTTACAGAGAATTGGGACGACGTTATGCTGAAAAAATGCTTTCGTTATTGGGATATAAATTATCCGACGGAAAATCGCCTTTTATAGTGCAGGGACCTCTTGGTTTCGATCAGTTAAATGCCAGTATTTCGGCAGGAAAAATAGAAACTATTAATTATGAATCTAAAACAGTTGGCGCAACAAGAAAAGCAACGGTTTATACACCTCCGGGATTCAATAAAAAGAAAAAATATCCCGTACTGTATCTTTTACACGGAATAGGCGGCGATGAAAAAGAATGGTTGAACGGAGGAAATCCGCAGATTATTTTAGACAATCTTTTTGCTGAAGGAAAAATTGAACCCATGATTGTGGTCATGCCAAACGGAAGGGCAATGAAAGACGACAGCGCTTCTGGAAACATAATGGCACCAGATAGAGTGCAGGCATTTGCTACTTTCGAAAAAGATTTACTAAACGACCTCATTCCGTTTATTGAAAAAAAATACCCAACTCTTAAAGATAGGGAACACCGCGCCATTGCCGGATTATCGATGGGTGGAGGGCAGTCTTTGAATTTCGGATTAGGGAATCTCGACAAATTTGCATGGGTTGGCGCATTTTCTGCAGCTCCAAATACTAAAATGCCAAAAGAATTACTTCCTAATCCTGAAGAGGCAAAAAAGAAATTAAAACTGCTTTGGATTTCCTGTGGAGATAATGATTGGCTTATCGAAAACAGCAAGCGAACTCATGATTATTTATATAAAAATGATGTGCCGCATATCTATTACATTGAGCCTGGAGTTCATGATTTTAAGGTTTGGAAAAACGGTTTGTATATGTTTTCGCAGTTTTTGTTTAAGTCTGTAGATCAGTCAAGTTTTGCTAAATATACTATTTTGGGATCTCAGGCAGAAACTAATATTCGTAATGCCAAATATCCTCAAATCTTGCCGGACAATCGGGTAGTTTTTAAAGTTAAGGCACCAGAAGCTACAAAAGTGCAAATCGATTTAGGAAAAAAGTATGACATGACTAAAGATGAAGAGGGAAACTGGAATGTTACCACCGACATTATCAATAAAGGATTTAATTATTATTCGGTATTGATAGATGGAGTAGCTGTTGCTGATCCTTCGAGTGAATCATTTTATGGTATGGGACGCATGGCAAGCGGTATTGAAATCCCGAATAAAGAAGGAGATTTTTATGCTTTAAAAGACGTTCCCCATGGCGATATTCGAATCAAAAAATACTTTTCAAAAGCAACTAATTCATGGCGTGAAATGTATGTGTATACACCGCCTGGCTATGAAAACTCAACAGAGAAATATCCGGTTTTATATCTATTGCATGGCGGAGGAGAAGACCAAACAGGTTGGGCAACTCAGGGTAAGGCAAATTTAATCTTAGACAATTTAATTGCCGAAAATAAAGCAAAACCAATGGTGATAGCCATGCTCGATGGAAATATGGGAAATACAGGCGGAGTTGCAGGTTTCAATGAAAACGCACTAAAAGCTTTTGAAAACGAATTAAAAACAGGCGCTATACCTTTTGTAGAAAGCAATTTTAAAGTTTCGAAAGAAGCTAAAAACAGAGCTTTGGCCGGATTATCAATGGGCGGCTTGCAAACACTTTATGCAGGCGTTAAAAATTCTGACTTGTTTTCTTATATAGGTGTATTTAGTTCAGGCTGGTGGGCCAATAATACGACTTTATCAGAACCGCAATACGAGTTTATGAAAGATAATGCCGCAACGATTAATGCGAACATCAAAGAATTTTGGATTTCAATGGGCGGTAAAGAAGATATCGCTTATGAAAACTGCAAAATAATGATGAAAAAGTTCGACCAGCTGGGAATCAAATATAAATACAGTGAATATCCGGGCGGACATAGCTGGCCAGTCTGGAGACATGATTTATTTATGTTTACGCCATTATTGTTTCAGCAGAAATAAAGATTTTAAAATAGTAATTGAATTGCATAATAATAAAGTTCATGAATACATTTTCAAAATATATCCTCACACTTCTTATCCTTTTTAGTTGTACTATTTCAACTGTTGCTCAGTCATTTATTACAAGCGAAAAAGGGAACAATGTTATTGTACTGAAAGAGAAATCTTCACCCTTATCCTTTCTTGTTGGTAACGGAACAGATGCCGGTATTTTACGGGCAATTAGTAATTTACAAACTGATTTCGAAAAAGTTACAAGAGAAAAACCAGCAATTTTAAATCAGAAACCAAATACTTCATCGCCGCTGATTATCATCGGAACAATCGGAACCAATTCGGTTATTGATGACTTAGTGAAAGCAAATAAAATAGACGGAAAACAGCTCAAAGGCAAAAATGAAAAATTTAGTATTCAAAATATTAAAAATCCATTCAGCGGAGTAGCAGAAGCCATTGTAATTGCCGGAAGTGACAAACGCGGAACGATTTACGGAATTTACGAAATATCGAAACAAATTGGTGTATCACCTTGGTATTACTGGGCTGATGTGCCTGTGGAGAAAAAAGAAAATCTGTATTTTGTAAAAGGAACTTATACAGATGGAGAACCCGCCGTAAAATACAGAGGAATTTTTATCAATGACGAAGCACCGGCATTAAGCGGGTGGTCTAAAGCAACATTTGGAGGTTTCAACAGCAAGTTTTACGAAAAAGTTTTTGAATTACTGCTTCGGCTAAAAGCCAACTACATCTGGCCAGCCATGTGGGGAAATGCTTTTTATGATGATGATCCCGCCAGCGGACCACTTGCCAATGAAATGGGAATTATCATTGGTACATCGCATCACGAACCAATGGCTTTGGCTCAGACTGATTGGCATCGGTATATTAAAAAAAACAATCTCCCGAATGTTTGGGATTATGCGAAAAATAAAACCGTTCTCGATGAATTTTGGAAAAGCGGTTTAGAACGAAGTAAAAATTGGGAGAAACTCGTAACCGTAGGAATGCGCGGAGACGGTGATGAAGCCATGAGTGAAGGAACCAATATAAGTCTGCTGGAGAATATCGTAAAAGAACAACGTAAAATTATTGCTGAGGTAACACAAAAAAAGCCTGAAAAAACACCTCAGGTTTGGGCATTATACAAGGAAGTTCAGGATTATTATGACCAGGGCATGCGCGTTCCCGATGATGTAATTTTGCTTTTCTGTGATGACAATTGGGGAAATGTGCGTAAACTTCCAGACCTTACAAAGCCTTTGCACAAAGGAGGTTACGGAATGTATTATCATTTTGATTACGTAGGAGGGCCAAGAAATTCAAAATGGATCAACATAAGTCCGATACAAAGAGTCTGGGAACAGATGAATTTGAGTTACGAACATGGCGTTGATAAAGTCTGGATTGTAAATGTGGGTGATTTGAAGCCAATGGAATTTCCAATCAGTTTCTTTTTAGATATGGCGTGGAATCCTAAAAAGTTCAACTCTAAAAATCTTTTTGAGTTTACCGAGAAATGGGCAGCAGATCAATTCGGAACAAAACATTCTAAAGAGATTGCAAGATTATTAAATACCTATCCAAAGTTTAATAGACGAGTTACTCCAGAAATGCTGGACAGTAAAACCTACAGTCTTGAAAATTACAATGAATTTCAAACCGTAGTTACGGATTACAAAAATCTGGCACTCGATGCGTATCGTGTTTACAATGATATTCCCGAAAAATACAAAGACGCCTATTTTCAATTGGTTTTGTATCCAATTGATGCTTGCAGCAACCTTTATGAAATGTATTTTGCACAAGCCAATAACAGAAAACTAGCTGCAGAGAAAAACATTTTACAGTGACAGAGAAGAAGCATTTTTAAAAGCTTC
>CBFGNY010000308.1:0-3853 GCA_965650235.1 uncultured Flavobacterium sp.
GATCGATCAAAGCATTCGTTTCTGGAGTAGGATTTCCTGTAGTAGACATTTCGAATAAGTAAATTGCCTCAATAATATCTCCTAATACGAAGTTGATGTCTTTCTTTAAATTTTTAACGTTTGCCATTTTTATTTTAATTTTAATTTGCGTCTGCAAAAGTACACATATTCTTTATATTACATGCTATGAAATGTAAATTTCTAAAATTGAAGCATTTCCATTCAAAATAAATGCATTTATCTCAGCCGGTACCAAAACTGTATCTCCTTTTTTATATGATTGTTTAAATCCATCATATTCAATTTCAAAACTTCCTTCAATACACATATAGACTGTAAAACTTGTTCCCGATTTAGAAACTTCCAATTTGTTTTCTAAAGGAAGAAAATTGGTCGTAAAATAAGGACAATCAACCACAACATTTGATGTATTTGTTTTTGTCTCGTATTTCTTCTGAGTATCGACTTTATTATAGTTGATAGCATCAAGTGCTAAATCTACATGAAGCTCTCTTGTATTTCCCTGTGCATCTTTACGATCAAAGTCGTACAAACGGTATGTAATATCAGATGTTTGCTGAATTTCGGCAATAACCAATCCTGCACCAATAGCGTGAACGGTTCCTGTTTCTAAAAAGAAAACATCTCCAGGCTTTGCCTCCACAGTATCTAAAATTGAAAGCAAGGTTTTATCATTTAAATGTTTTAAATATTCTTCTTTGCTTGAATCTTTTTTAAAACCAACAATAATTCTCGCATCTGCATCTGCTTGCGTTACGAACCACATTTCGGTTTTACCAAAAGAATTGTGCCGCTCTTTTGCCAGTTTATCATTTGGATGAACCTGAATAGAAAGGTCTTCACGGGCATCTAAATATTTAAAAAGCAAAGGAAATTGTTTTCCAAAACGTTTGTAAACTTCTGTTCCCAAAATTTCGTTTGGCGCTTCATTAATAAGATCCATTAATGATTTCCCTTTTAACTCCCCATTAGCAATAATACTTACATCACCTTCTACTGTTGACAATTCCCAGCTTTCGCCAGTAATTTTAGAGGTAATTGGTTTATTAAGAATTGTTTTTAGTTTTTCTCCTCCCCAGATTCTTTCTTTTAAAATCGGTTCAAATTGTAAAGGGTAAGCTTTCTGTTTCATATATTTAATTTTGGCTAATATCTTATTAATTCAATCTTCTATTAAAAATACTAATTTGTTACTCTATAACACTAATTCCTTTATTGTTTCTAATGCTTTGGGAATGTGCTTAACTGCATTGATACTGTCAAAAATCAAAATTACAACACCGTTCCTGTCGATAACATACGTAACTCTTCCTGGTAAAAGTCCAAATAAATTATTTCGAACCCCAAAAAGATTCCTTAATCTCTTGTCCTCATCTGACAATAATATAAAAGGTAAATTGAGTTTCTTGGCAAACTTGTGATGTGATTTTACACTGTCACTACTTATTCCGATAACCTCAGCACCTAAATCTTTAAAATCTTCATATTGATCCCTAAAATTACAAGCCTCGGTAGTACAACCTGGCGTATTATCTTTTGGATAAAAATAAATCACGAGTGGCTTTCGACCCAAAACGTTTTTGCTTTCAAAAATTTCTCCGTGACTATCTTTTGCAGTAAAATTCGGAACTATATCTCCTATTTTTAATGACATTCTTTATTCTCCTTTATAAGTTACAAAATTGCGGTCCGTTTCATTCAAAACGATTTCTAAATCAAAATCAGGCTGAATTCTTTTTCTAATTTTATTCCATATCACAACAGCAATATTTTCAGCTGTTGGATTCAAATCCTGAAATTCCGGGACATCCAAATTCAGGTTTTTGTGATCAAACGGAATTTCTACTTCCTCAAGTATAATATCCGCTAATACTTTCACATCTAAAACAAAACCAGTTTCTGGGTCAATTTTTCCTGTAACACTTACTGTTAAACCATAATTATGACCATGAAAATTGGGATTGTTGCATTTTCCAAAAACAGCGTTGTTTTTTTCAAATGTCCAATCTTTCCTATGCAATCGATGCGCAGCATTAAAATGTGCTTTTCTTGATATGGTTACTTTCATTTGGCTTATGGTTAACAGGTTTAAACTTTATGGTCTTCTAAATAATGATAAAATTCGTCAAAAATTATTTTGAACCAAACTGTATAGATTTCGGGATGTTTTTCAATATCTTCTTTTATATCTTCGATTTTCATCCATTTCCAATCCTCAACTTCTTCTAAATTAATCGCCGGATTTTCGTTATAATACCCAATCAATACGTGATCAAGCTCATGTTCAGTCAGACCATTATCAAAGGGAGCTTTGTATATAAAGTGAAAAAGCTCTTTTAATTCGGTTTTAAAGCCCATTTCTTCAAATAATCTTCTGGTTCCTGCTTGTATGTTTAACTCCCCTTCCCGCTGATGGCTGCAACAAGTATTTGTCCAGAGTAAAGGCGAATGATATTTTTGACGGGCACGCTGCTGCAGCATGATTTCATTTTTACTATTTAAAATAAAAACTGAAAAAGCACGATGCAAAACTGCTTTTTCGTGTGCTTCTAATTTTGGCATCAAGCCAATTTGCTCGTCATTTTGATTAACTAGTATTACGTTTTCTTCTGTCATAAGGCGTGTTGATGTAACAAAAATACGAAAAAAGAATTTGCTTTAAAATCTCAGAAAAGATTGTGAAAAGTTTAACGGGCGAAGAACTTAGTATGCATTTGATTACCAACAGCCTAGCACTTGATCAATAGTATGATAAGCCTTTAAAAGCAAGCTACTAAAACTATAAGAAGTATTTTTACGTAAATAATATAAAGTTAAAACATACTTAAAAAAATCTCAATTGTAAAACATACGACATTTACTGATAATATCTAGTCGTACATTTGAAGGAAAAAGTAAAAACATTCAAGACAATGAAAACAAGAACACAATTTTTCAGCCTTTGTTTTTTAATCCCTCTTTTTATTTTTCAGGCTTGCGGGCAATCTTCGAAAAAGCAAAGTACAAAAAATATCATTATGGAAAATAAAATTAATAAATCAGGAAATCCTTATTATTCAAATACTGATACAACAAAATTAAATGTGACTGATGAAGAATGGAAAAAAGTACTGCCAGAAGATGTTTACGCAGTAATGCGCGAAGCCGATACTGAAAGACCTTTTACCGGGAAATATTGGAATACTGATGAAAAAGGGACTTATTATTGCGCTTCATGCGGAAATAAACTCTTTAGGTCAGGAGCCAAATTTGCCAGCAGTTGTGGATGGCCAAGTTTTTTTGAACAAGACAATAAAAAAAGTGTTATTTATAAAAATGATAATTCATTAGGAATGGAAAGAATTGAAGCCCTTTGCGGAAGATGCGATGGTCATTTAGGTCATTTATTTGATGATGGTCCCCCGCCAACCGGAAAACGTTATTGCATGAACTCTATTGCATTAGACTTTATTCCTGATTCTCAAAAATAAATATTTACAACTATGAAAAACACAATCATATTAGTCCTTTTTGCATTGTCTCTTAGTGGATTAGCACAAGAAAGCAAAACAAAAAAAAACTCAAAACTGGAAACTATTACACTTGGAGGCGGATGCTATTGGTGCGTTGAAGCAGTTTATGAAAACTTAAACGGCGTAAAATCGGTAATTTCAGGCTTTTCAGGAGGAACAGTTATTAATCCAACTTATGAGCAAGTTTGCACTGGAAAAACCGGGCATGCAGAAGTTATACAAATTACTTTTGATAAAAATGTAACCGATATTAATGAGATTTTCAAAGTTTTCTTTACTGTTCATGACCCTACAACTCTAAACAGACAAGGCGCTGATGA
>CBFGNY010000309.1:0-3833 GCA_965650235.1 uncultured Flavobacterium sp.
AGTAACCGTAAATTTTTCAACTTCTTCTTTTTCTTCTTTTTTAGATGTACAACTGGTTAGGCACATCAGGGCTATTACCCCTGCGAACACGATAATTCTCTTCATGATTTAAGTATGGAAATTAAGCGATTGAATGCTGGGAATACAAAGATTCCCTTAGATGTAAAAGCATCAGTAACCATAGTCAGAACAGAACTGTCCCATATGAAGAAGTAAAAAAACATACATCTACAGAGATATGAATGTCATAACTCAGGCAAACTGATGTATAGTAGTTATCAGATTCGTAAAACGCGCTGCGTAATGTAAATAGGATTTGAATGGCCACAGAATGGCACGAAGAATTTAAAATGACTGTGATAATTTACAATAATCTGATCTGAAAATGTCAAATACCAATTATCAAGCAGACTGTAATTTGCAGCAAAAACTTTATTTACTACATCATTTTTAAGAGTATCATCACCAGAATATTCCTCATCCAGATCAACGTCGGCTTCCTCAATTAGAGAACTTCCCTGATCCTGATTGGTATATTTTATTCGGTGTTTATGCTCATAATTATGAACAGGAGAATTTTGATGTGTACCGGCATTAAGATATTGCCCTCCGCCCAGCAGAAGGAAATTCATGAATACCAGAAAAACAATTATTCTTCTCATTTGGTTGCGAAAGTAAGGAAAGAATCGAAACAAAAAAATAAATTTTAGTAAGGTTTAACAACTAAAAATAAACGAAAACGTTTTCTATTGATCATTATGAAAAGAATATTTACCATTTATCTCAAACATCGGCAAAAAAACAACATCATCAGTTTTTTTGGCTTATATTTGCCGATAACGGCAGATTATTAATTATGAATTATATTTCAGTAAGTAAATTCGCGAAGAAGTGGCAATTACCCGAAAGAACAGTACGTCATTATTGTGCTAAAGGAAAAATAAACGGAGCCTTTCTGACTGGTAAAACGTGGAACATTCCGGAAAATACGATATTCGCTGAAAAAAGGAAAAAGAAAAAATTCAGCAATAATATATTGCTCAATCATTTGAAGGAGCAAAAAGACATGAAACTGAAAGGCGGAATTTACCATCGTACTCAGATAGATTTTACTTTTAATTCCAATCGCATCGAAGGGAGCCAGCTTACACAGGAACAAACGCGTTTTATTTTTGAAACCAATACGATTGGCAGTTCTAAAGAGAGTATCAACGTAGACGATATTATTGAAACCTCCAATCACTTTCGCTGCATTGATCTGATTATTGAAAAAGCAAAAAATAAACTTACAGAAGGATATATTAAAGAGCTGCATTTTTTATTGAAATCAGGGACATCTGATAGCAGAAAAGATTGGTTTAATGTTGGTAATTACAAAAAATTGCCAAATGAAGTTGGAGGAAACGAAACTATTCCTCCAAATAAAGTTGCCGCAAAAATCAAAGAGTTACTTTTTAACTATCATAGTATAGAAAAAAAAACTTTTAATGATATTATAGCTTTTCATCATGAATTTGAAATTATACATCCATTTCAGGATGGCAATGGTCGCGTAGGAAGATTAATTATGTTCAAAGAATGCCTTGCCAACAATATTGTTCCTTTTATAATTAACGAAGAACTAAAACTATTTTATTACAGAGGCTTACAGGAATGGAATCTTGTTCCCGAATATCTTTTAGAAACTTGCCTTACTGCACAGGATAACTACAAAACTATTCTTAACTATTTTGAAATAGACTTTGAATAACGGCTTAAAATTTATTTATTTTTTTAATCAAAACATTTACTGTTACAAAAGAAATATTTCTATATTCGTTTCCTATTAAATTAACCCCAAATTAGTTTTTATGAAACACATATTACTTACATTATTTTTTATGGCGACCTGCTCAGCCTGGTCACAATCGGCAACCGCTTATTTTGATAAAGCAATGAAAAAAGCCGAAGCCGGAAACACAAAAGGCGCAATTGCAGACTACACAAAAGCAATTAGCATGAATTCGAAATTTGTAGAAGCCTATCAAAACAGAGGAGTTGCCAAATTTAAGCTTAACGATTTACAAGGAGCTTTGGCCGATTTTAGTAAAACAATCGACTTAGATTCGATGAATGCTGATGCTTTTACCGGCAGGGCAAATGTGAATTACAAACTAATGAATTATCCGGATGCAATAAAAGATTGTACTTCTTCTATTGGTTTAAATCCTAAAGATTATGTCGCTTTTAACCTTAGGGCCCTATCCTATAATAGAGTAGGCAATAAAAAAGATGCCTGCAAAGATTTCTCTAAAGCAATTGAATTAGGCAGCCAGAGTGCTATCAAAAACAGGGCTACTTTCTGTAAATAAAACAAACTTAACTTATCATAAGCAACCTGTAGAATTTAAATTTTGCAGGTTGCTTTTTTTATTAAAAAAGATGATATTATTAACCTAAAAAGATATCCTTACATTTGTCCAAAATAAATGTAAATGACGCTTTTAAGAAAAATAAATCACAACGCAAAAACAGATCAAAATTCTGGTTTTGGGACTAATGCTAACAGTTACGGAGGACGATTTGTAAACAAAAACGGAACTCCGAATATCGAAAAAAGAGGCATGCATTTATTACGCAGAATCAGTTGGTACCATACCATGATTGATATGCCGAACTGGAAGTTCATTCTTATTCTCTTTTCATTTTATATTGTAATCAATTTTATTTTTGCTGTTATTTACTACGCAATCGGAATTGAACATCTTGATGGAATTGCACAATCGCAGAGTGCATTGACACAATTTGGACAAGCCTATTTTTTCAGCGCTCAAACTTTTACAACAGTTGGTTATGGACACATTAGTCCATCAGGATTTTTTACAAGTGCACTTTCTGCAGCCGAAGCTTTAATCGGACTTTTGAGTTTTGCTATTGCTACTGGTTTGTTTTTTGGAAGATTCAGTAAACCAACAGCTTTTTTGAAATTTTCGCACAATGCTATAATTGCACCTTATAAAGAAAACAAAGGATTGATGATTCGGCTGGTTCCTTTTAAAAACACCAATTTTACTGATGCAAAAGCTAAAGTCACAGTTGGAATGTCTGTTGAAGAAAACGGTAAAATGACGAACAAATTCTACAATCTTGAATTAGAATTAGACAGCATTAATGCCCTTTCATTAAGCTGGACATTAGTACATCCCATTACAGAAAACAGTCCTTTGTATAATTTTACTGAAGAAGATTTCAGGAAAATTCATGGCGAAATTTTGGTCTTTATCACCACTTTTGATGATATGTTCAGTAATACTGTTGCAGCCAGAACCTCTTATACTTTCAATGAAATTATATATGGAGCAAAATTCGAGACCATGTACAACCGAAGCAACGATGGCTCTAAAACAATTTTACATTTAGACCTGTTAAACAGCATTGAAAGAGTTAGTTTTTCATAATCTATCATTTTAATGAAGATTTAAACGGAATCTCAGATTTTATTCTATTTTTGTTTATCCAATTATATAAAATGATAAACAACATAAAGACCGTTTTCAGCATAAAAGATCTTGAAAACTTATCGGGAATAAAAGCACATACCATTCGTATATGGGAAAAAAGATATAAAATTCTTGAACCAATGCGAACAGATACCAATATTCGACTTTACAATTTATCAAGTTTACAAAAACTGCTGAATATCACATTGCTGCACGAATACGGATACAAAATATCTAAGATTGCTACTTTCCCTGAAGAAAAAATCCCTCAGTTAGTTCGTGAAATTATTTCTATGAAAAATTCACAGAACTATGCCATCAATTCTTTCAAGATGGCAATGATGAATTTCGATC
>CBFGNY010000310.1:0-3804 GCA_965650235.1 uncultured Flavobacterium sp.
CAGGAACCGGGGCGATCGACAACGTGCAGGTTACGACTTTCGCTGATACCGGCAGCGGCGGCGGTGGGTCTAAAAGAAAGATCCAAATTCCCCAAAACCCTTAAGGTACGTGTCCTGTCTCTGTAAACACTTAGCAGGTAAGCCGGGTTGTAATGCGCATTCATATTGAAATTGGTGTATTTACCATTTTCATCAAAAACAGAACGAGTTGGGTTCGACATTAGTGTCTGAATAATTAGCTGGCCATTAGAACCTCCATCATCACTGGTCGGAACGCCATCATCTTTGGTCTCACTTGCGGTAAGATTTACACCAATTTTTAAACGCTGATTATCCAAAAAGGATTCAGAAGCATTTATCCTGCCCGAAGTACGTCTGAAATCACTATTTTTAACAATCCCTTCCTGATCCATCTGCGCCGCAGAAACATAATAATTTCCGGAATTTGTTTGTTTTGAAAACGACAGAGAATTATTTCTGGTTTGGGCACGACGATAAATTACATCCTGCCAGTCTGTATTGCCTCCATGGTCAAAGGCCTTTTCAGTAACTGCATTGCGATATTCATCCGCAGAAAGTAAATCAAGCTTATGCGCTACAGTAGAAAAACCAAGGTAAGAATCTGCTGTAAAAGAAGCCTCTCCTTTTTTCCCTTTTTTGGTAGTTACAATAACAACACCATTAGACCCGCGGGCGCCATAAATTGCCGCTGCAGAAGCATCTTTTAAAACCGATATAGATTCAATATCACTGGTGTTTAAAAAGTTAAGCGGGTTCTTTGCCTTCGATGATCCGAATCCAACGTTTTGCCCCGTCGGACTTACATCATCATTAGTCAGCGGCACTCCATCAACCACAAAAAGAGGTGTACTTCCACTTCTAATAGAACCAACACCACGGATCGTTACATCAACACCACCGCCTGGCTCACCACTACTGTTTACTACCCTTACACCGGCAACCTTTCCTTGCAATAAGTTATCAGCAGATACTACAACCCCCTGCCTAAAGCTCTTTTCATCCAGCTGGGCAACAGCACCGGTTACATCCTTTTTTGTTTGTTTTCCGTAACCAATTACTAAAACTTCGCCAAGGGTCGATGCATCAGGCTCCATTTTAATGGTTAATACATCAGCATCTACAGTAACCAGCTTATTCTTATAACCTATAAAGGATACTTCAAGCGTTTTTCCTTTAGTGGTTTTAATTTCAAACTCACCGTTCATATTGGTACTCACTCCATTTTTTGTTCCGGCTTCTCTAACTGTAGCTCCAGAAAGTGGCATATCCTTTTCATCAAGAACTTTACCTCTTATGGTCTGCTGAGAAGATCCCTTTGATACAGGCTTGTCCGTTTTATTTTTACTAATCAGTACCAGATTTTCAACAATACTATAGCTAAAATCAGCTCTTTCCGACAGATCTTTAAGGACATCTTTAAGTGGTCTGGAATAGGTAACCGGATACGTTTTCTTATCAGCAATTACAGCTTCACTATAGCTAAATTTATAGTTGGTTTGCCTGCTTAATTGTAAAAAGATGTTTACCAAGGTCTCATTTGATGCCTTAGGATTTCCGTTGAAGTAACTGTTAACCAATGTTTTTGACTGCGCCGGCTGAATAAACAGGAAAACAGCAGCCAGAAAACATATCTTTTTCAGGTTAAAAAAAGTATATTTATAATGCATATTTAAGTTATTAATTTATTTGATACTTAATAGTTAGCCGTAGTTGTTCTCAGCAACTGCGGTTTTTTAATGACTTACGGTTACTGTATTTCCATATGGTTTGAATTTTAGGTGTGTAACATAATTTATTTGATCCAGGATATTTTGAAGGGATAAACCGCCCTTTATATATAGCGTTATCCTTGTATTTAGCATCTCTTTGTTTTCGGGTTTAAAATTTACCCCATACTTGAAATTAAGCAGGGCAAATACTTTATGAAGGGTAACATCACTTAAATCTATATCCTTCTTGTACCAACTGTAAAGCGAAACATCACTTACCTTTTGCTTTTTAAGCCCTGCTGTTGTAAAAACAGCCCTTTCATTTGGCTCCAAATAGGTAAGTTGCTTATTGGTAGACACACGCACATGTCCGGTAATTACGGTGACACTTGACCTGCCATTCTCCAGGCTGATATGAAACGAAGTACCCAGCACTCGAGTTTTTATATCTGCTGAGGTAATAATAAAAGGATGGGCCGCATCCTTGGCTACTTTAAAAAAAGCATTCCCCTTCAATAAGGATACTGGCCTGAGCTTACCTTCAAAATGTTCAGGATATTTAAAAATTGAGTTAGCGGCCAGATAAACAATTGTACCATCTTTTAGCTTTATAGAATCTGCCACAGATGCTGTAGTTACCGTAATGTCCTTAATACTTGGCTGAGGTTTAAAGAACAACCCAACACATATCAGCACTGCTACACATGCAGCCGCAGCAAACTTATAATAGTTTGCGAAAGATTTTTTTACAGTGCCCCGGGCTTTTATCTTCTTAAAGATCTCAGCAGAAACCGTTTCTCTAGAACCCATTTTAACGCTATCCCATTCAGCATCGTCAAATTCTTTTTTTAGAAAATCCTCCAGCAGATTTTTCTCTGCTTCAGAAATTTCATTTTTCTCGCCCTTCTCTATCAGATGTCTGAGATAGTGTATCTTCTTTTTTGTCATAATACTTATAAATCACTTATAAGTACCAGCGATGGCAAAAAAGTACTATCCCCTTTGTTAAATTATTGTTAAATGTAATTTACCGTTTAATAATGGAAGGTTATTTCGCCGAGATGACGGTGTGTGCTATAGTACGATGTGTGCGGCGATGTAAATTCCAATAGCAAAAATTAGCAAAGATGTTTCTCCTGCATGCAATCTTAATTGCTTCAATGCTGAAGAAACCTGGTTTTTTACGGTTTGTTTAGAGAGGTTTAGCTTAGCCGAAATTTGTGCTTTATCCATTTCCTCTAATTTGCTCATGATCAGAATTTCTTTTCTTTTTTCGGGAAGATGTTCTAACAGCGAATAAAGCTTATCCAGTAGTTCAGGCTCTAGCGAAGAAGTATTCTCAACCAGGTAGTTTTCAAATTTTTCTTCAATAACCACTGTATCAAAGCGTTTTTTCCTGTACTCTTTTAATACCTGGTTTTTGGCTGCCCTAAATAAATAATTTTCTATGGATAAGATATTGACCTTATCTCTCCTGTCCCAAAGATCAGTAAAGATATCCAGTACTATGTTTTGTGAAAGATACTGATCACCCGTCATCTTAAAACAGAAGGCATATAATTTTTCCCAATGCTGGATATATATGGATTCAAAGCTTTTAAGATCTTTCATCGGAGCATGTCTCTTTTAACGCTAAGTAACAAAACTTAAATGGCCTCAACTTTATTTGAAGGTTATATTTAAATTAATTTTTAGTATTTGGTTAGCTGAATATACTTATTTTAAAGTATTAAGCAATACACCAATAGATTGCATTTGTAACCATTTTTTTCTGCAGCGTATACTTGTCGGCGCAATTCAGGATATTCTTTCTACACTTTGATGCTTATAATACACTGGCAATTTTGAAGATAGCCGATTAAAAAAGCTTTAAAGCCGCTTTTTCCAACTGGCTGTGCTTTTGCATAACCATATATGTCCGGGGAGGACCTTTAAGGAAAGTGAGAGAGGCAAGAGCAGGAAACAGGGTGGGTGTTTAGGGTTCATCCACCCTTCTTCTTGAATTTGTTGAGTTTTTACCCGTAATAACAGATATAGGCTACGTCATCGTTACATATAACTTCAAAAGAAGTTC
>CBFGNY010000311.1:0-3777 GCA_965650235.1 uncultured Flavobacterium sp.
AGCTAATTGGAGCGACTATAAGTGTGAAAGTGAAAACCCAGCAGGTGAAAAGTGATGCGCAAGCGAATTTTTACTTAGCTAATATAGATGAGAAAGCGACGCTGGTGATTTCGTATGTCGGTTTTAAGACAATGGAAATTGCTGCGAAGGAGGACTTGGGAATTTTGATTTTGAAATTAGAAGATAATTCTCTGGAGCAGGTACAGGTTATAGCCTATGGTACTGTAAATAAAAAGTTTAGTACTAGTGATATAGGAACAGTTACATCTGAAGAAATAAGTAGACAGCCGGTAAATAATGTGCTAAACGCATTACAGGGCCGTGTTACTGGATTATTCATTCAACAGTCAAATGGTGTATCCGGTGGTAACATTAACGTAACTATACAGGGTATAAATAGTTTTCGTACCGAGGGGCGATCTCCATTTTATGTAGTAGACGGCATTCCCTACTCACAGGACTTCACAACGTTGTCATTAGCTACCAATGCAACTGGAGGTCCAGGGCGTGGGGGAAGCACATTCAATTTCATTAATCCAGCTGACATTGAAAGTATTAGTATTTTGAAAGACGCCGATGCGACCGCCATATACGGCTCACGCGCCGCCAATGGAGCTATTTTAATCACCACAAAAAAAGGAAAAGCAGGCAAAGCAACCGTTGACATAAATATCCAGCAAGGATGGGGTAAAATCGCACGTAAGCTCAATTTTCTAAACACACAACAATATCTTGAAATGCGTAAGGAGGCTTATAAAAATGCCGGACTCCCGGTTCCGAACGCATCGACGACGCCGACAACATCTAATTATGATCTGACGATATGGGACCCAAACCGAAGCACCGATTGGCAGGACGAGCTAGTTGGCGGCACTGCCAAGTTTACAGATATTAGAGCTTCTGTTTCAGGAGGCTCTGTAAACACTCAGTTTTTGATGGGATATGGATATAACCGGCAAACAACGGTTTATCCAAATGATCTTGCCGATCAAAAAGGTAACGTTCATTTCAATTTGAACCATAGTTCTACAAACAATCGGTTCAAAGTCATGTTGAATGCAACCTATCTGCAGGATAAAAACCAGTTAAATAGCGATGATTTAATGGATGCCGCCCTCAGGTTAGCTCCAAATGCTCCCAAATTACGTAATCCAGATGGCAGCTTAAATTGGGAGCCTTTAACCAATAATCCTACTAGGACCAGTTTTAGTAATCCGCTTGCACCAACCTTGCGACCATATACTGGAAATACTAGCAACCTTACCGCAAACAACAGTATCAGTTACGAGGTAATAAAAGGACTGCTGGTAAAAACTACTATGGGATATAATAAACTAGAAGCAGACGAAACACAGCAAAACCCCATAACTGCGCTCAAACCAGACGCATTTTCTAGAATTAGATCCTCCAGTTTTCTAAATAAATCCATCAGTTCCTGGATTATCGAGCCACAGGCTACATATACAAAAATGACTCCTATCGGTATATTCGATGTACTATTAGGTGGTACATTTCAACAGACAAAAAATGACCTTCTTAAACAAACCGGCAGCAATTATTCTAATGATGCTCAGTTGGGAAATTTACTTGCCGCACCTACGGTTACCATTGATAATGTCATTCAAACCGTTTATAAGTACAGTGCGGTTTTTGGAAGGGTAAATTACCGAATCAAAGACAAATACGTATTAAACCTTACCGCAAGGCGTGATGGCAGCAGCCGCTTTGGCAACAAGAATAAATTTCATTCCTTCTATGCAATAGGTGGAGCTTGGCTATTTGGAGACGAAAATTTTTCAAAATCACTAATGCCCTGGTTGAGTACAGGAAAACTTAGAGCCAATTACGGTACAACTGGAAATGATCAAATTAGTGACTACTCTTATGAAAGTTTATTAGAGACATATGAAGTAGACCAACCCTACCAAGGTATCGTAGGAATTTATCCTACAAGAATATCAAATCCTCTTTTACAATGGGAGGAGACACGTAAGTTAAACGTAGGCGTTGATCTAGGTTTCTTAAAGGATGCAGTTGAACTTAGTGTCAACTATTTTCGCAATCGCTCTTCCAACCAACTGCTTAGCCCGGTCCTGCCTTCAATTACAGGATTTGACTTCTTAACACAAAACCTGCCAGCAACTATACAAAACACAGGATTGGAAATCATGTTGAGTATAACTCCTGTACGTGGTAAAAATTTCTACTGGAACTCAACAATCAATTTTACCCGGGCGAGAAATAAACTGGCCGAATATCCTGGTCTGGAAACAAGTTCAAATGCCAATACCTTTTTCATTGATAAGCCTATTAATGTAGTACGTCGTTTCAAATTTGCTGGTGTAAATCCAGAGACGGGATTATATGAATTCATCAATGCAAAAGGAGAAAAAACATATTCTCCTAGCTTTTCTACAGACAGAACAGTTCTAATAGACCCCAATCCTGACTGGTATGGCGGCTTTTCGAATACCTTAAAGTATAAAAATTTCCAATTAGACTTTTTATTGCAAGCAGTTAAGCAAGTTGCTGAAGGCATTGTCTTTGGCAATAATCCCGGAGTATTGAGAAACCAACCAGCAATTGTTCTCGATCGGTGGCAAAAAACAGGTGATATGAAATCAATACAGCGGTTTGATTCAGGAGGTGGTACAGATAGCAGGCCGAGTTCAACCAATAGCAGTGCTTTAAACAGCGATGCTAACTATACAGACGCATCTTATGTTCGCCTGAAAAACGTCGCTATTTTCTACACAATATCAGATCGCCTGCTACAAAAAGCTCATATTTCATCCGCCAGAATCTATATGCAAGGGCAAAACCTGTTGACTATAACTAATTTCAAAGGTACCGATCCTGAAACAAAGACATCTTCTGTGTTACCCCCCTTGAAATTCTTTACAATCGGTGCTCAACTGAGTTTTTAAGCTAAAATCTAGATCCATGAAAAACTTAAATATAAATCTCAAAATAAGACTAGGATACATTATTACGGCCTGTTTAGTGATCACCAGCAGTTGCAAAAAATTCCTGGAAGTTGATACGCCGGTAACCAGCATCAGTACAACAAGTGCTTATAAGGATGACGCCACGGCAACATCCGTCCTCACAGGTATTTATGCACAACTCATCAATAATGCAATAAGAGGTTACACTTTGGCTGGTACTTCTTATTACGAGGAATTGTCCGCAGACAATCTAGTGCTCGATGACGTGCCTGGACATCTCGATCAAGCAAGCTATTACAAAAATGATTTGGAACCTACATATAGTCCCACAGGCAATCAAACATATTGGAAGAATACATACAAAATTATGTACACGATAAATGCCTCCATTGAGGGATTAAATCAAAACACTCCTCTAACTCCAAAGGTATCTCAGCGGCTGTTGGGCGAGGCTTACTTTCTACGCGCATTCTGCTACTTCTACTTAACTAACCTTTACGGAGAGGTACCATTGATTCTTACAACTGAGTATGAACAAAATGTTAAAATAACAAAGAGTTCAGTAGCCAAGATCTATGAACAAATAATCTCCGACCTCAGCAAAGCAGAAAATTTGCTCGACTACACGTATGTGGCTTCAGACGTTACCAAAACAAGTGGCGAGCGTGTGAGGCCTAACTTAGCAGCAGTAAACGCTTTGCAAGCAAGGGTGTATTTGTACATGAAAAATTACGCTGCAGCTGAAGCTCATGCATCTAAAGTAATAGCTCAAGCTGCTATCTATAGCTTCACAGATTTGAATAACACCTTTCAAAAAAATAGCCCTGAG
>CBFGNY010000312.1:0-3753 GCA_965650235.1 uncultured Flavobacterium sp.
TTCTACAACATCTAAATCAGCCATTTTGATTGGAATATGAAAAGTAAAAATACTTCCATGCGGTACATTATCTATAACATTTATTGTTCCTCCATGAAGACTGACATACTCATGTACAATATGTAATCCTATACCTGAACCGGTTTTTTCCTGTTCTTGTTGAGCTTGATAAAACCGTTCAAAAATATATTCTTTTTCTTTATTGCTAATACCAGATCCTGTGTCAGAAACACTTACAGAAACAGTATCATTTGTATGTTTTATATGGATACGAATAGTACCGCCATCTAAAGTGTATTTGAATGCATTTGAAAGTATGTTTGTAAGTATCTTTTGAACTTTATCACGATCAAATGACATTGTCAAACTTTCTATATCAGTTAGCAACAATAAATTAATATTACGTTCTTCTGCATATACACAAAATGAAGTATAAATTTCATTAACAAAACTAACAAAATCACCGGATTTTAAATTCAGCCTTTCTACACCCACATCCAGTTTATGGAAATCCAGCAAAGAGTTTATTAATGCCATTAGCTGTTGTGCATTTTTATACATAACACTCAACTTTTTTCGCATGTTTTCGTTTGCTGCATCTTTCAATAAAATCTGTAAAGGGGTAATAATAAGCGTAAGTGGTGTACGCAAATCATGGCTAATATTGGTAAAAAACCTTAATTTTATCTCATTGATATGTATTTCTTTCTCGTGATCCATTTGTAGACGCTGCTGTTCCAGTTTTATAACATGTTTTTCTTTAGTTCTACGAATAAAAAATGTCAGCGCACTAATAATTAATATTGCATATATGATAAAAGCCCAAATTGAAAAATAGAAAGGGGGCATTACATTTATAAATAATTCTGTAGGGACATTATTCCAAACACCATCAGCATTACGTGCTTTTATTAAAAGTCTGTAATTACCTGTTGGAAGTGAAGATATTACTATTTTATTTTTTTGAGTAGGTGTCCATTGCGTATCAAAGCCTTCAATTTGATACATATATTTTACTTTATCAGCATTCAATAAATTTCCTGTCGTAAACTGTAAGGAAATAAGTTTATCATCATGCCGGAAATTTAACTCGGAAGTTAATTGCATCGGATGGTCGAGCAGCTTGCGTCCATCATAGTAGGAGTCTACCTTAATGATATTATTGCCCACTGTCAATTCAGTAAATATAACTTTTGGTGTAGATTGGTCTTTTTCAGACATTTTATTCGGATTCAAAATAGTATATCCTTCCACATTACCTAGCAGAATATCACTGTTTTGTAATTTGCAGACTGCGCGATCATTAAAATAATTATTCATGAGACCATCCTTAACAGAGTAATTTTTACTTGAAAAAGCAAAATCTCCATTTGATGCCGATCTTACCGTCAGTATCGAAAGCCCATTACTTGTTGTTACCCAAATATTATTGAGATTATCTTCTGTTATACCTTTAATTGAATTATCGCATAATCCATTTTCATTATCAAAATAATAAAGTGTATCCTTTTTTTGATTCCAGATGATCAGTCCTTCATTACCACCTAACCAAAGAATACCACGTTTATCTTTATAGACATTTGAAATCAGACCTTGCGGGAAAGTTTGATTTCCTTTCTTATTGCCCAGATATAAAGTTTTTTTGTAATTCGTAATATCGATTTCCAAAAGACCAAATACAGTACCAATATACATTTTATCACCACCATCATAAAACATATCCAACGCATAAACAGCATCATCAAATGGGGCAATCACATCATTAAAATTATCCGAGTCAGATTGTAATATCTGAATTTTCCCACCTAATGATCCTATCCATAGATTCCCATACCTATCTTCCTTTAAATTCCAAATACTATTACTGGTCAGTTTACTGTTCTTTGTAGTATAATGAATCATCTTACCATTTTCATAACAAAAAAGTCCTTTTTGATAGGTTCCAATCCAAATACGATTCTTACTGTCTTCCATTATAGATATTATCGCAATGTTTGGAATCGGGAGTTTCCTGATAGCATCTGAGTTTTTATCTTTTATATATAATCCATTCCCATCAGTTCCCAACCAAATATTTCCTTTATGGTCTTCCATTATAGCCATGATATCAGAACATTCAGTATGCCGGAAATTGATGAAATTACGGAAACTTTCATGATAAAACGAAAGTCCTTTTTTATTGTATCCAATCCAGACAGTCTCATTGTTGTCTTTGTACAGACACTTCACACTGTTCGATGATGGACCTGTCTCAATCCATGGGTCAGATGCTATATTTTTAAACACATCTTTTCCTTTGTCATAGATAAACAATCCTTTGTGGTCTGTTCCTATCCAGATTTGTCCCGGCTGATTTTCGATAATACTTGTTATATGATTGGCTTCGGTTTTTAATTTTGAAGGCAATTGTAATCTTTTCCACTCTTCAATTGAATTCTTTTTATAAAAAACCTGTTCACTTTTATCTGAACAAATCCACAGCCCATCATTACTATCTATATAAATTATGTTACTGGCATTAATAGCATTCTGCTTTATAACATCTGGTATTTCAATTAAGGTTAAAACCCCGGATTTTTTATTCAGTTTCCAGAAAACACCTGAATTATATTGAATTGCGTATAGAAATTCACCATTATCAGCAATAGAAATTTCTTCTTTTAAAGGAGTTTTTAATTGGAATACAGAAGTCTTTTTTTTCTTAAAATTATAAAAGAACACCTTCTTTTTGTTTAGCACCCAAAGATTACGATTCTTATCAACAAAAACTTTAGGATTAAACTCCGATTCTATCCCCAGATTAAGCAACAACAGTTTTGGATCTGAAAAGGAATCTTTATCTCTTTTATATATCATATAAGTATATCCAAAATCTATCCAGATATTACCCATGCCATCTTCCTGCAATTCCACAATATTATTTGAAAACAGGGCATTAGATACACCGAAATGCTTTGTATAAGTTTTAAACCCGTATCCATCATATCTGTTTAGTCCAGATTCTGTACCTATCCACAGAAATCCATAACTATCTCTTAGAAATGATTTCACATTGTTATTGGAAAGCCCCTCAGTAGTTTCTAAATGATGAAAAACATAGGACTGCTGCCCTTTAATATTCTGAAAAGAAACAATCCAAAATATTAGGAGTATATGTATGCGGAGTTGTCGTATATTTATTTTCATACTAAATAGTCATAGTAATTAAAATAGAGAGGCAGGAATATATTAGTATTTGTATTATTTAAAAGATTTTTTTTTCTAAAACTCTAATGAATAGTATCTCCTGATTTTTTTAATTCTCAGGAAGTTTCTGTATTCTCCTTTATTATTAAATAACAACATAAAATAGGGTGCAATTATAAAATTGCAATAGTTATTAATCAAAAAAGACACTCTGGGTTACTTTTCATCTGCATCTCTTTTGATTACCGCTTGTATTCAAATATAGCAAATGTTTTTAACCTATTATTCGATAATCAAATAATTAATTCCTTTTGTGTCATTAATCATATGCTTGCCAAGAACTAATTTTTAAAGTAATTACTTACTATTAATTGATTATCCTGTAAGTAAAGTTTCTAAAAACAACACTACCTTCCCCAACAGCAGAAAGACCTAATCGAAGACTCATAAAACCACTTAATACATTATGATTGAATGATGAAACTTCAGCTGAATTTTCAATTTTCAGCCAATCTTTTCCATTAATACTGTAAAACATATTAACGACTTGCTCTTTCTTTTCTAAAC
>CBFGNY010000313.1:0-3659 GCA_965650235.1 uncultured Flavobacterium sp.
GTTTTTTAATATGGGTAATAAAACGATTGGCTTTAATTACATAGGTAAAATCATCAGGAACAACTTTTTTCCAGTTTAAAAAAGTTTCTTCTGAAGGAAGTCTGTAAAATGTATTATTGATTTCGACAGTATTAAAATGCTGAAGATAATAGGGGAAATGATTTTTGACTTTTATTTCCTGCGGATAAAATGTGCCACGCCAGTGCTTGTAAGACCAGCCCGAAGTTCCAATATATATTTTGTGCTTTCGCATGGCTTATGAATTATTGTCATTTGATATTGAATCCGTTTTCCCGAAGAGCTTCGGTAACCTTAATAATCATTTCCGACAGATGCTCGCTTATAGATAAATCGGTTTTTACCCAATATCTAACATTAATCTGAATGGTATTTCCTGTAACACCGGAAACTACTGCTGAATTAGCATATTCCTTGTCGATTGTTTCACTGTCTTTTTTTAATACATCGGTAATTAAATTCAGTGCTTTTCTGTAATCTGAACCATATTCAAGTCCAATTGTAAAATCCTGAAGTAAGTAACCATCGCTGTTAAAATTAATAAGTGTGTTTTTTATTAAAAGGGCATTGGGTATATAAATGTTTTTACTGGCACTTTTTATTTGAGTGTCGCGTAAATTAAGTGCTACGACTTTGCCTTTTACACCGTTGGTCTCGATAATATCACCTACTGAAAATGGTCTTTTAAACGCAAGAAGAATACCCGCTAAAAAATTCTCACCAATATCCCTCAATGCAAATCCAATTATAAATGCTGAAATACCTGCACCTGCAAGAATACTTTGTGCCACACCGGTAAGCCCTATGACACGAAACATAAACAAAAAGCCAATTATGATAAATACAACCTTAAGAAGATTGGCTATAAAAGCAGCCAGTAAAGGATCCTGCATTTTATTTTTCAGTCTCATGCCTGCAAAAATTTTGACACGAGATGCGATAAACCATGAAATTAAAACCACAATTATAGAAAGTAATAATTTAGGAGTAAGATCTACAATGCTCTGATAGTATCCTTCAAGGTGGTTTATAATATCCTGAATAAATTGATCCATAAAATTAAACTTGGGTAATGCAAAAATTAAGAAACCAGATTCTGATAGGTTAATACAATTACAATTTAATAAATATCAAATAGTAAAATTTATAGAATAAAGTAATTTAATTTATATAATTAATATCCTAATGTAGTTTAAAATTATTTGCTGTTTCTGCTACTATTTGCCACATTTCGACTTTCTGGGCAAATGGTATTCCCGCATTTAAACCACTGGTAGATGGTAGAATGCAATAGGTAATATCGTCTTTGGGCTTAAGGTATTTATGATGAAATTTAGCCGCTGATTTACTTTCAAAAAAGACATATTTAATGTTTGGATATCGAATATGAAAATCTGCAAAATTATTTATTGTTTCATTGGTTATTTTAGAATCGCTGCTTCCTTCTCTGGTACAGGATGCGAGGACATTCCATAAAGCAATTTTGTGTTTTTTGAGCAATGCTTTGCGATCCTCGTATATCGTGCTATAATTTTCATTAAAAATGGTAAAAATTATTTTCCAGAAACGATTTCCCTTATTTCCATAATATTGTTGTTTGGCAATAGATTGATCACCCGGCATTGTCCCCAGTATTAATATTCTGCTTGAATTATCTACAAACGGATGTAAAGCTTTTTTAATCATAGAAATTAAATCAAATGAGTTGTCTCCAGCTAATCTAAATGTGTTTTTTATAATCAATCTTCAACCAAGGGAACTGCATTAATAATAGAAAAACATCTGCACTAAAGCACAGATGTTTTTAAATAAAATGAAAAAAAGTAAGCAGAGTATAATTAAATTTATTCAGCTGCTATTACATTAACAGCATTTAACGCGACGTCATTTAGCAAACAATCGGCTTCTTTTTCTTCAGCTAAGGTTTGTGTCAATAATCTGGCAGCGTCATTTTCTCCAAGTGTTTTTGCAAAGGCACATAATGTACCGTATGATGCAATTTCATAATGTTCGATTTTTTGCGATGCAGCAATGATACCTGCATCCCTTACAGCGCCCGGCAATGTTTCTTCAAGAATACTGTCACCTTCTTTAAGCAGTCCGGCCATAGCTTCGCATTTTTTTCCTTCTGCTTTTTCTCCAAGAAGTTCAAATATGTTTTCAAGACGTGTAACCTGATTTTCAGTTATGGCAAGATGTTCTAAAATAGTACTCGAAAGAGCCGCTGATGTTGCGTTAGAAGCCATTTTTGGCAAAGCGCTTACAAGGGCATTTTCTGCCCAGTATATATCTTTAAGACTGTCAATAAAAAAGTCTCTTAATTCTGAGGCTGCATCTGCTGAAGGCGATACAATATGTTTAGTGTCTTTTGTAGTGGAAGTTTTTGCTGGGGTTGGTTTTTCTGAATTTTTCATTGTTGTATTTTTTGAATGTTAATTGTATAAATTTTCTTCACGTTCCCAAACACGGTGGCTTGCCATAGCATTTATAAAATCAAGTGCAAATGTTTCTGTTCCCGGATCCATGGCCTGTATAATACCAGAATCATCATTATTAATTTTTGAAGCAAAAGGTACCGCACTTAGCAAACCTGTGGCTTCACCATCGGCACCAATAACTTTACAGTGCTTATAAGCATCATTCAGGAATTCCAATACGGCATCATCTTCTGCTAATGCATTGAGTGACATGCCATGCGGAATGTAAACAGCATCAAACAATACTGAGGATGCTGTTAAAAGGCTAAATTCGGCTGCTATGGCGCCATCTGAGTCAGTAAGTACAGATCCAAGATGTGGCGCAACTACAAAACCTTTAGCATCTTCTTTAATAAGAGCATTTTTCATGTTCATTACACTTGCCTCAGAGACACCATCTGTACAAATAATAGCTACTTTTCTGGAAGCGATTGTAGGTGAATTGGTTGGATTGATAATCATCGAAAGAGCATCAGACGATTCTACTGATGATTCTTCATCTCTTGGCTCATGTTTCAATGTCTCTTCATTTTCAGGAGATACACCCTTATTTATTGGGGTTTCCAAAACAGGAGGTACTTTAGCACCAAGTCCTATTGCTACTTTTTCGGCAAGTTCTCTGTCTACCTGAGACAAAAGTCCCAACATTCGCACCCTGATTGCAGTTGTTTCAACTTTACCTAATTCAAAACGCAATGCTTTTACGATATGGCTTTTTTCAGTAGAAGTCTGGCTGTTAAAAAATAATCTTGCCTGACTAAAGTGATCTGCAAAACTTTCACTTCTTTCCCTTATTTTGTGGGCGTCAACACGTTCGTTGAAACTTGCAAAACCACCTTCGCTTATTTTAGCCTGAAATGGGCATCCTCCGCCAAGCGAATTAGGATGGTAACTTACGCGTCCTTTATTAATTTCCTGACGCATATGTCCGTCACGCTGATTGTTATGAACCGGAGCAATACTTCTGTTAATTGGAATTTCATGAAAATTAGGACTTCCTAATCTCGAAAGCTGGGTATCTGTATAAGAAAATAGTCTTCCTTGCAAAAGCGGATCATTGGTAAAATCAATTCCGGGTACAACATGTCCGGGATGAAAAGCGATTTGTTCAGTCTCTGCAAAGAAGTTATCCGGATTTTTGTCCAATACCATTCTTCCTACTAT
>CBFGNY010000314.1:0-3644 GCA_965650235.1 uncultured Flavobacterium sp.
AAAAAGATCTGGAAATATTTTAGAAGTGATGGTCGGCAGGTTATAAGATACAGTTCCTTTGTGAATAAATTTCCCTTCCGGTGAAAAGTTTTCGCCCAGCAGTATTTTAAATTCATCAATGTAGTCTTTGCAGGAATTATAATTAACATATTGCCAATAGTCTTGTATCTTGGGATAAATTAAATCCCTATCGTCAGTATTGCTGCAGATATTAAAGTTTCCGACTGTTTTGCTGATTTTTGGTTCGATTAAGATGCCAAAGGGAAAAATCCATCCCAGCGGTCTGTGAAAATCATGATCAATTAAAGAAGGCATACCTTTAATTGCTGTCTTTGCAATACCACTTTCGAGAGCTTCAAATATAATTACTGTTCCGTCTCTGTTCACTGAATCAGAACTTAATATTCCTAGATAATTGTGCATGTTTTTTGTGAATAGTAATAAAATAATTAATGGACATGGAAAGGCAGTATAGCATTTTCAATATCAATAGTATACCGAGGATTAATTCATTTAGAATTTTCCCTGCCGTTTTAAAGTTTTTTTTGTGAAAATGTTTTATGGCGCAATCCAGTCAAAATCTATAAGATGCCCTAAATTATCGGTCAGTTTGTTGTCTGGATTGGATCTGAGATATTTGCCGTTTGCTCCATTGACAACGTGCACATTTTCTCCCACCGTCCATCTTGCCAGAGCATAATTCCATACCCAGGTGGTGGCACTATTGCCGTAGGTTTCTAAAACTGCTATGGCCTGTGCTTTAGACTTCTTTTCTGCCCGGGAAGCGGATCCGCCGTTCACCATATGAAAGGCATAATGGGTAATGACGTTATTTGGATCTTTCCAGACCCCTGATATTCGGTATACTGCCATGGTTTCTTGTTTTGGTTGTTAGAATAGAGGATTAAAAGTAATGAATATTTTAGTTCAAAAATTTGCCAAGAAAGAAACTTACGCTTATTCCGTAAAGCTCTGTGTTATTGATTTTTTTATACTGCGCTTCCAGATTCACGCTGGCTTTCCCGTCTTTATCTTTTAAGCTTAATGGTATTCCTATTTTATAATTCAGGGGATGATAATACTGTCCGAAGTTTTTTTCCGTAGCAGGACTGAATCCTAACCAGTCAAGAAAAAAATAAACCACTTCGAATTT
Organism: uncultured Flavobacterium sp.; assembly: GCA_965650235.1. Classification (GTDB taxonomy): domain Bacteria; phylum Bacteroidota; class Bacteroidia; order Flavobacteriales; family Flavobacteriaceae; genus Flavobacterium. The sequence goes on from CBFGNY010000314.1 coordinate 1,154, forward strand.
TGCGGTACCGGTAACGAAATTATTGACTCCTGATTGTAATATATATACATTTTTATTTTCATTCTCAATGACCTGCTGTGTGGGAGACTGAGTGTAAAAAGTCTGAAAAGTGCTGGCTTCTATCTCATCTGCTATTATATTATTGTTATTAAAGGCAGATAAACGGCCCGTTAAATAAATAGATTGTCCGTTTGAGTATTTCCTGAATATAGTACCTGTTAAATTGGTTTTTAACTGATAAAATTTAACCGATGAGGTTATTGGATTTTCTTTGGCAGTTGCTGTCGTATATGTCTTTTCCCCGATTGGGGCATAAAAATCAAAAGTAAACCAGTGGCTAGTTAGATAACGGTAAAGTTTGTTTTTTTTCATATAATTGATTTCTTCATCAGCTATTTTTGCATAGAAGTCTTCATATTTTGATTCGACGAATTCTTCGGTTTTTTTATCTGCATCTTCTTTCTGATTGTATTTTTTATTGTACAGCAAACTAATGCTGTCCTTCTCCTTAGGGAAATCATTCACTGCGTATTGGTTGATTTTTTCTTCATAGCGCTTTAATAGCTCGCGCCTGAAGTTTCTTATGATTTCTGTTCTTTTATATACTACTTTAGGTTTAGTTACAATAGCAGTAGAGTCGGAGACTATTCCATTCGTTTCTATTGCGAATTCAAAAGAGGTGAACTTAATTTTCCCTCGCCCGATCCATGTCGCTTTTCCTGTAACTGCTAAATCGTTGTTTTCAAATTTTCCATTTTTGAAAATGGTAGCAAATTTTTCCTCAGATTTAACTTTGAATCCAGCGCCCAATAGCCATTTCAAGGGTTTTAATTTGTCTTTTTCCCTGGGATTGAAATTAATAGCGAAAGATATGGAACCATCCTCAGAATCTAAAGCGGCATAATACTTATTAAGAGATAAATCACTTGAGTTATTGGCATAGGTAGCTACTTCATTTCCAAACAGGATATTTAACATTGCGTTGTTGTAAAATACTTTCTCTTTAAGCTTATCTCGTTTGCTGAATATTGTTTCTAAATTGATGTCTGTACCTGAAATTAATTTTTCAAACTCTTTAGCATTATCAAAATTTTCTTTGCATTCACCGGTGCTGCATTCTGTATTGCGCTTAATCAAAAGGGAGTCCATTTGATATCTGTAAATTAAAGCTGTTTTTTTTAATTGATCGATAGTTTTCGGTTTGATGATTAGTTTTTCTCCGAGGTAATCGACCTTTGCCTGTCCTTTTTTTATGGGAATGTATGTGTTTTGCGCATAAGGTTTTAAAACCGGCAGTAATAGAATAACAAATAAGAGGAGGTACTTTTTTTTCATAAAATTATAAGTATGATCGTTTGGTTTCTTTTTTAATAATAAATGTCGTTACTGTCATATTCAATTATAAATCAGTTGAGACGGCTGTTTTTTTTATCAGTAACTCCCTTTCTTTACATCGCAGATCTTCTTCATTATAATATTTGTCGTACCACCTGTAGTTTATTGAGTTATCATGAAGGAAAAGTTCCCTGTCGGCATTTCCGCCTGCAGGCTGCGCTTTTTTGTTTATCCAGTGGAAATGATCTATTAACCTTATGGCCTCAATGGCAAAAACCGTTACAATCTCACGGACGCGTATCTCAATTAAGTTATCTCCATTTTTCTGCTCAGGATTGAAAGCAAGGTTGCTGCTGCCGCAGTATACCACAGGATTATTTCCCTTAAAATCCACCACAATGAATTTATGATGTATGACATGCCCAAGACCGGGCTGTCTGGCAATCTCATTAAAAGGTTTTGGAAGCTGTGTTTCTATATCAAGGGCACTAATTTTCACGCCCTGAGTACTGTTGGGTTTGTAGAGCTGAATGTCTTCATTTTCATCGGTTATACCGAAGGTGAAAATATTATCAGATGCCAGATGGGTATGAAGGGAATCCAGTATGCTGCTTCTGCTGTTGTCTATCATCACTGCAAAGAGTACATCGCTTTCTGCGGCAGCTATTCTGCTGGAAATTTTATCAAAAAGATTGTCAGTGTACTCACGGTTATGCGGTGAAAAACGGATGGTCATATCCACAGGGCCAGATTCTGAAAAATCATAATCAGTCCCGGCATAAACGCTGTCTGCGAAATTATCCATTTTGTCAGCTCCAAATGAATTATCAAAGACATCTGCATAAAGCTGGGCTGCAGCAGGATCATTAAAAGTGATCAGGTGGTTCGCATTTATATACAGACCGTTTGTAGTGAAATTAGCTGATCCGGTCAAAACCTTAACTGCTTTTCTGTCGGGTGTATTTTCTCTTACAATTAAAACTTTTGAGTGCGCTTGGCTCTTATAGTGCCCGCGGAACAAATCACCGCGGTTTTGGGCAATGCTGTTGAATTCATTTTCAAACAGGGTCTCATAGTCCTCCGGTCCGCTGTGGTTGGGATAATCATCTAGAATGATTTTGGTGCGTCCCTCTGATGCTAAGGTAAGCAAACTCTT
>CBFGNY010000315.1:0-3631 GCA_965650235.1 uncultured Flavobacterium sp.
CTTTTTAATTCAAATATTGTTTTCAAATTCATTTCGTTTATTCGAAAAAGGAACTGTGGCTAAAAATTAATTGAGCGTGACATCAATCAGCCTGTTTTACATCAAGTAGAAAGTTCGGATCAACTGAAAATGGTTCTAACAGTTTATTCTTTAATTTGATTTCTGTCCAGTTTGTTGTTGCAGTAATCCATATGTCGGGAGAATTTAATTTAATGGGAATTTTCAGGTTCGGAACGTCTGCAACCAGTCGATATTTCAATTTATTATCAATTATGCTGTACTCAAGGATTGGTAGTGATGGAAATCTCAGGTACTGGTTAAAAATATTGGTAAAATCTCTTTTAAAATAACTGCTGCAGAATTCTTCCAATTGAGAGGAATAAATGGTTTTATGATAAAACTTCTTGTTCAGTGCTCTGAGAAAACCTTGAAACTTTTTGTCGTTATTGATAATTTCCCGTAACATATGAATAATCGCCCAGCCTTTGAAATACATGTCGTCTCCTGCATCCTTGAATATCCCGTAGTCCGAGATTAGTGCAGTTTTGTTTTTTATTTTGTTCGGCTGCCTTGTTAGAAAGAAATCTCTGCCTGCACTTCTTCCCAAGTTTTCTTCAATAAACAGTTCTTCTCCATAAGCAGCAAATCCTTCCTGAACCCACCTGTCGGCAATATCTGACATGGTTATATTATTGCCGAACCATTCGTGAGCCAGCTCATGAACTATCAGGCGATCGGTTTGTAAGTCAAGGTTTGTCAGATTCTTAAATGAAAAACGTCCTTTTCTAAATTTATTTCCGTACGCCACAGCACTTTGATGTTCCATTCCTATATAAGATGATTCTACCATTTTAAGACCATCTTCATAAAATGGATAAGGGCCAAACCATTTTTCAAAAGCTTTTATAGTCTTTTTTGTTTCGGGGATTAAATGACTAATTGCTTTATTTCGGTTATAGTCCAATACCCAAAAATCCAGGTCTAAATTTCCTTTCTCTCCTTTATAAACCTCATTGATATTAACATACTTTCCTATGTAAAACGCAATACCATAATTATTGATAGGATTTGTTACAGCCCACGTATATTCAGTTTTGCCATTTACACTTCTTCGGGATTTCAGTCGTCCATTTCCAATTAATACTCCCAAAGAGTCATTTATAGAAATTGTCAAAGAAGCTCCGCGGTCAGGCTCTTCACTATAATGATCTTTGCATGGATACCAAACACTTCCCCCAACCATTTGACAAGCCACAGAAATCCACTCCCGATTTAAGGAATCTTTTGCCCATACAAAGCCACCGTCATAAGGCGGGTTTTTCGATTCCTTTGGAGTCCCCGAATAAAAAATATCAAGCTTGCCATTTTTTTCACTCAGTTTAGAAGCGTCAATTATATATGCAGTGCCATGCTTCTTAAATTTTAATTTGGCTGCACCCGTTTTGACACTGTCAATTGATAATGGTTCCTGAAGGTCAATCTGCATAAATTGTGAATGGGGATTTTGAATCGTCTTAAAGTCGATTGTATTCTTCCCTATAATTTTTCTTTTGTCAAAATCTATTTCAAGACTTATGTCGTAGTGTTGAACGTCCCACCATACTCTTTCCTTCGTAATTGTACCCTTTAATGAATCCTGGCTTACCGGCTTGAATGACTCTTGAGCTGTAGCTATAATTGTCGTGAGTGTCAGAAGTAATAAAAGAAGTGATCTATTAATTGTCATTGGAGATAATTTAAAGTTTTAATTCTATCTATACCAGATCTGATAGGTAGATTTGTAATCTATTTCTGTGAATATTGATATATTTCTGCTCATAAATATAGAAAAAAGCGTAATGAATAAAAGGTAAAAAGTAGTTTTGTTTTCATAATTAATGGTGTTTATAAACTTATAAATAAAAAATCAATATTTTTTGAATGAAATAAGTCAGCAAACCTTTTATTGAAATATAATTCATCATTTACTCACTTTATAAAATAACAAGATAATTACTTCAAATATTATTTTTTTAAACATTAAAAGAATTATATTCGCTCTTGCTAATTCAACCTAAAGAGCTACAAATGAATATAAAACAAGCCACTACTATAGATGAAGTAATCCAGTTACTGGATGAAATAATTGAAATATCAAAAAAGGAGCAAAGTGCTATTGGTTTGTTTACGATGCTCTATTGTGAGGTTACTGCCAGAATAAAGGAAGGAATTGCAGACGGATCTTTTCAGGATGGAGAACGAATGGAAAAGTTGGATGTCATTTTTGCCAATCGGTATTTGAGGGCGTATTACCAATATAAAGCCAAAGAAAAAGCATCCTCATGTTGGGATTTTTCTTTTCAGCAAGCAGAAAGCTTTTGGCCAATAGTTGTTCAGCATTTACTGCTCGGAATTAATGCGCATGTAAATCTGGATTTAGGAATAGCATCAGCCGAAGTTAGTACGGTAGAAAATATAAATGATTTGGAATCTGATTTTAATCAAATTAATATCATTCTTAGTAATTTGGTTGAGCATGTCGAAAAATGCTTAATCAAAATTTGGCCAACCCTTACGATTATATTAAAATTATCTGGTAAAATAGACAATTTTTTTATCGATTTTAGCATGAAAAGCGCCAGGGACGGTGCATGGAAATTTGCCAATGAATTTGTGGCGATTCCAGAAAGTGAAAGAGAAGCCTGCATAGCGCTAAGAGATAAGCGAATAACAGAAATCGCTAGGTTAGTTTCAAATCCGGGGTATTTTGTCAGTGCGGTTTTCAAACTCATTCGCTTATTTGAAAAGGGAGATGTGGCTCAAAAAATAATTGATTTGAAGATAATAGAAGAAAAGAAGGTTGAATGTGTTGTTGCATAATTTTTTTTAAAAGGACAAATGCAAATTAATTTGCAACAAGAAGTTTTGAGACTTCGTAAAGAAAGATGATGTTATTACTCAAATTACTTCTTAAAAATATCAAGTCTTTGCAGCCAAAAAATTTCTGACTCTAAAAGCGTAAGTTTGTTTTTAACTATTTTATCACTTTTATCTCTGGGATTTTTAGTTACATACCTTGCAATAGTTTTATTCAAATCCAAAGTATATTTATCATCGAAGTCTTCTTTTTTGTCGGCAGAAAAAGTAATCAGATTGTCTTTTGCACTCCATTTCCCTTTTCCGTATTTATTTGTTTCAGGCGGGACTCCTCCTTGCATTTTTGCATAGGAATGAAATAGGAATGTGCCATCCTGATTTAAGATCAGTTATATTCAATAATATGTTTTCCTTCAGTGTCACTAAGTGAACGCTGATAATCACCAACAAGCTGATTTTGTGCTAATGTTGTTAAGTTGTAAAACAGGAGCAGAGTTATGATTAGTAATTTCATTTGTTTTCACTCTTTTTCTGCAGATTAAAAACGGTTCCGGCAGGATCCATAATCCAATGCATGTTATTAGGGGTTTCTTCAATTTCATCACAGGTTTCTACACCATTTTCTTTTAAATAACTTGTTGCCTCTTCAACATCAGGCACTGTCAATTGCAGCCACGTTTCAGAATGCGTATAATTATCTACACAATCCAGCCAAATAACGTTATTTCCAAATTGTACCGAGTGTGTCCTCGAAACTGTGGGATTAGTTATAGGC
>CBFGNY010000316.1:0-3623 GCA_965650235.1 uncultured Flavobacterium sp.
TTTTTTAGAACCTTTTTCATCTACCTGATACAGCTCGATATCTGTTATTTTCAAAATGTCTTGTATAAAAAGAAGTAATGCTTCAATTTGCTTTGTTCTATCTTTATCTGCAAATTCTATAAATTTATTTTTATTTTCATTTGTATCAATTGCATCTGCTTTTGCTTTGAGTTCCTCCCACGACAGATTGGCTGCCTGCCCTGTGTAGCGCAACTGAAAATACCCAAGACGATTTATAACACCGCTGTAATTATTTCCCGGATCTGTACCCATAGCACGAACTCTATGATAATCCTTATATACATCTGCAATATCTGTTGGTGAAGGCATTGGGAAAACAGTATTAATTGAACCCGTTGCTGGATTTACCCATTTATTCATGTGCACGTGGTTGGTGTTTTGATATCCTCCTGATCCATAAGGCACAAAAACACCTGGCTCACCTTCAAATACTTCCATCGGTTTGTAATTACCATCTTTGTCCTGATAAAAACCTGTTTCATGATTCAAATCAAGTTTTTTTGGGTCTTTAAGATTTAGCAGCATTTCCTTGAATTTTGCATCAGCCAATGCTTTTTTAATTTCGTCACAAGGATCCGGCGGCACATCCGGCACACACTCACAATTTACCAAACTATAACCGGCAGAACAAACTGTTTTATTGGTGCAGGGTGTTGTTGGAACACTACAAACACTATTATCCGCACTAGATACATCATCATTACAATCCAGTCCTTTTGTCATGGTGTGTGTCCAATCAAGACCGGGACTGCTTGTGGCCCCTTGCGCAGCTGCGTGATAAACCATCGCTGTCGTTGTCCAGAAACCAGTATTATTGTTATTTTCTCAATAAAAACCCACAGCTTTTTTATGGTTGTGGGTTTTGTTTTAAATTTTTAAAAAAAACTTTTACTGCTAGGTTAAAGATATTGATTTTTCTTTTGGAAAAGTATAGGGTTTGTCTGGGAAATAATTTTTTTCATCGCCAAAAAGAACCAATCGATCCGGATAGAAAAAAAAGTCGAATTTGCCATTATTAATATCAATTAAAACAGTTCCAAAGTTCGCAATATTGTTGTCCGTTCCTCTAAAGCGTAATTTGTAATTGCCTTCTTTAGTAAATTCTAATCCTTTAATCACATAAGAATTATTATCTGCTAAAGTTTTGGTATTTACAAGCACCTTACCCTTACTGTCGGTAATTTTATAACGTATTAATAGGGCATCAAATTTAACAATGCGTATATTCATGATATTTTGGCTAAGGGTTGTTTTAGTCACAACAATTTCATAGGTTTTATTGTCATCAGTGCCTTTCCATGTTCCTACATATTTATTGAATGTGCCATTTATATCTTTTATATAATCGGGAGTTTGGCCACATGTAGTACTTTTACATTTATCATAATCTTCTATCGACATTATCACCTGAGCTTTGCAATACAGGCTGCTTAATATCATAAATAGTATTATTACTGTTCTTTTCATGTTATTTTGTTTTTAAATTATTTACAAGGTGTATTCGAGGATGAAATTTTAGTTCCATCAGAAGTAGTAACTCCTAATTTTGTTGGGGTTTCTCCCGGGGTTGTTTTGTATATGACTATGCCCGGTATTTTTACTTCTAATTCGAGAAAAGCTGCAAAAGCATTTTCAATGCCTCCATAACCAGTAATACCTTCATCGCTAAAATTTAATTTATACGCATCTTTAAGTGCACTTACATCTATAGATTTTCCTTTTATATCGTTGTAAGTGCCTTCGTATTTTAATGCAATCGACTATAGTTTTTTTAACAAAAACCCACAGCTTTTTACGGCTGTGGGTTTTGTTTTAAATTTAAAAAAAACTTTTACTGCTTGGTTAAAGATATTGATTTCTCTCTTGGAAAAGTATAAGGCTTGTCTGGGAAATAATTTTTCTCATTGCCTATAAGAACCAATCGATCCGGATAGAAAAAGAAACCCAATTTACCATTATAAGCTCTTAACAAAACAGTTCCGAAGTTTGCAATATTGTTGTCCGTTCCTCTAAAACGTAATTTGTAATCACCTTCTTGAGTAAATTCTAATCCTCTAATCACATAAGAATTATTATCTGCTAAAGTTTTGGTATTTACAAGCACCTTACCCTTACTGTCGGTAATCTTATAGCGTATTAATAACGCATCATATTTTAATATGCTTATATGAAAATCATCGGTACTTGTTGTCGTTGTTACAACAATTTCATAGGTTTTATTGTCATCAGTACCTTTCCATGTTCCTACATATTTGTTAAATGTACCATTTATATCCTTTATATAATCGGGAAATTGCCCTTTTTCTGTAGTATTTTTATACTTTTCAAAATCTTCTATCGACATTATGACCTGTGCTTTGCAATACAGGCTGCTTAATATCATAAACACTATTATTATTGTTCTTTTCATGTTATTGTGTTTTTAAATTATTTACAAGGCGTATTTGAGGCAGAAATTTTAGTACCATCAGAAGTGATTCCTAATTTGGTTGGTGCTGACCCCGGAGTTGTTTTGTAGATGACTATGCCCGGGATTTTTACATCGAATTCGAGAAAAGCTGCAAAAGCATTTTCGATTCCTCCGTATTTAGAAATACCACGATTGTTAAAATTTGTATCATAGGCTTTATTAAGTGTCTGTGAATACACATCTACTGATTTTTCTTTTATATCGTCGTAAGTGCCTTCGTATTTTAGTGTATATACATTGCCAGTATTATCAACAAGAGTAGAAAATACATCTGCTATAGGCACCCCATTAGTAGCTGTACTCTTTAGTATTCCTACAAAAGTTGCTATATCTACAGGGGAAAACATCTGGACAAATATTGTTGTTGTCGGCAAGCCATCTGAACCTATGCCGGGACGGGGCAATGTATGGTCATGTATAATCCCATACATTTGATTATCTTTGTCTGGAAAGGATAAATTACCCATAGAATCATTTGTACCTGCTACATAATCGCTAGCCCCTTTTTCTATGGAATAACCATATTCTTTTGTACTGTCGGTCTTGGCTTTTTCTATAACGAATGCGAGTTTTTCTTTGTACTTACTATCCTCATTTAGTTTCTTTAGTGTTTCACACGGATCAGGCAGCGGCACATCCTCCACACACTCACATTTTACCAAACTATAACCATCAGAACATACTGTTTTATTGGTGCAGGGAGCAACACAAACACTATTATCCGCACTAGCTACTTCATCATTGCAATCCTCCCCTTTTGTCATGACGTCTGTCCAGTTTCCCGGTGTAGTAGGTTTAGTTGTACTTGTTTGCACCTCTCCGTGATAACCATCGTTATCATTGTCCCGAAACCAGCCTTTCAGAGGGAGCTTACCACTACAATCAGTGGTTTTTGTGGCATCATTGTCATCGCAGTCCAGTCCCTTTGTGGAAGATTTCCAAAACGTACCAGGGGGGCGCTCCTTTTCTTGGGTGTAGCTATGGTAGCCATCACCATCATAGTCCATATACCAGGTGTAGGTTATTTGTGCAAAACTAATAACCGTTACAGGGCTGTTGTTAGGCAAAATAGTTATGCCTGCTGATACTCCTGATTCATTTACATAATAAGCTTGCCCTGTAGGAAAGCCAC
>CBFGNY010000317.1:0-3617 GCA_965650235.1 uncultured Flavobacterium sp.
TTAAAATCATAATGTCCGCTTGGTGCTTTAAGGCCATTATCAACCAATATTTTTTTGAAATCTTTTGCAGAAGTTCCAAAAAAACCTTTGTCAGCTGAGAACCCATAGGTTTCGACTTCTTTGTATCCAGTCTTCGCCACATGTTCTAAAACTCCTTTTACGTTTTTAGAAAATTCTTCTCTTAATGAATACAGCTGAAGTCCAATATTTTTTGGCTTGGCCGAAAAGGCAAGGGAAGGAACAATAGCTAATGCACCTAAAGCCAAACCGCTGTTAATTATAAAATCTCTTCTCTTTATCATTGTTTTTTAGTTTTATTAATTAGATATCACAAATTGAAACTGCCTTTTTCAATGAGGCTATTTTATCTTTTTGTTTTGGAATAAATTCCTGTGCTACAAAACCTGTAAATCCAGTAGCAGCAATAGCTTTCATTATCGCCCTGTAATTGAGTTCCTGCGTTTCATCAATTTCATTCCGCCCCGGTACTCCGGCTGTATGATAGTGCCCAATATATTTGTGGTTTTCCTGAATGGTTCTGATAACATCACCTTCGTCAATTTGCATATGGTAAATATCATAAAGCAATTTAAAATTTTCCGAATTAATTAGTTTCGCTAATTCTACTCCCCAGGATGTTTTGCTGCATTGGTAATCTTTATGGTTGATCTTGCTGTTTAATAGCTCCATGACCAGGATTACGTTATGTTTTTCTGCTAACGGAATTAATTTTTCCAAACCAATTACACAATTTTTCCAGCCTTCCTCATCTGTTTTTCCTCTTCGGTTTCCGCTAAAACAAATCAGGTTTTTGTAGCCTGCTTCAGCAACTAGCGGAATCATTTCGGTATAATTTTTAATCAATTGCTCATGAAATTTCGGATCATTGAAACCATCCACTAAATTTAATTCGGCACCATTGCACATTGTCGAAACAAGACCGTGTTTTTTTAGTATAGGCCAGTCTTTTGGACCAACCAGATCAATTCCTGTAATTCCAATTTTTTTAGCTTCTACACAAAGCGTTTCAATATCAAAGTCGTTAAAGCACCATCGGGCTACCGAATGATTTATTCTTCCTTTCAGTCTGTCAGAATCTAATTTAAATTCTTCCTCAGGATTAGGGAATGCTAATAAATCTAAAGGAACCCCTAAAGTCACAGTTCCTGCAAGGATACCTTTTATAGCATTTCTTCTATTAAAAGTTGCACTCATTTTCTTTGTTTTATAAGAATTTAAACTTCGTTTGCCAATTTATTTTTATCCTGAAAAAGCAGGGCAAAAATAACAAATACTACCAGAGAGATTCCGGCAGGAATTATCCAAACCATGAACCAATTGATTGTTCCCTCAACAGTTTTGTAATTATCTGTAATCCAGCCTGCAACAGCAAACCCAATTAACATTCCGATACCATAAGTAGCCAATGTTATCAAGCCCTGAGCAGCACTTTTGTATTTTTCTCCTGCTTTAGAGTTGGTATAAATTTGTCCTGAAACAAAGAAAAAATCATAACAGATTCCATGTAAAGCGATTCCGGTAATAAGCATAAAACTCAAATCACCACCATTTCCATAAGCAAATAAAATGTAGCGCACTGCCCAAGCCAACATTCCAACCAAAATTGTTTTTTTAAATCCAAAACGGGCAAAAAACACGGGAATCAATAATAAAAATAAGGCTTCGGATATTTGTCCAATAGCCATTTTTCCGGTGGGATTTTCAACTCCGGCAGCAGTCAGGAAAGGATGGGCATTTTGATAATAAAAGGCCAATGGAATACAAATCAGAATAGATGAAATGAAAAAGATTAGAAAATTTTTATCTTTTAAAAGCCTTAAAGCATCCAGTCCAATAATATCACCAATTTTAATTTTTCCTTCACTAACTTTTGGAGGTGTTTTTGGTAAAGTAAAACTCAATAAGCCCAAAACCAAAGCTGCAGTTCCGGCCAAAAGAAAGGTGTTTTTAAGTAATCCGTTAGAAACTGCTTCCACCGAATCCCAATGAAAAAAGAAGCTGATCGACAGTCCAGCCAAAATCCAGCCTATTGTACCCCAAACCCTGATATTTGCAAATTCTTTTTCCGCATCCTTCATTTGGTTGAAAGAAACTGAATTTACTAAAGCCAGTGTTGGCATATATAAAACCATATAACTCAATACATAGATATAAAACATCCCAACATCTGTCGATTGATACATTTGATACATTAAAAATGCACCTGCCAAATGCAGAATGCCTAAGATTTTTTCCGCATTAAAATAGCGATCTGCAATTAATCCGATAATAAAAGGAGCAATGATAGCCCCCCAGGATTGAGTAGAAAAAACAGCTGCTGTTTCTGATCCGGAAGCTTTCAAATTGTTTCCTAAAAAAGTACCAAGAGTAACAAACCATGCCCCCAGATAAAAAATTCCAGAAACATCATTACAGATAATTTAATGCGGATTGTTGTATTCATAAAAAGTGGTTGATTTTGGTTAGATATGTTTTGAAGTTAGATTATTTACAGCCTGTTGTAGTTTCCATAGTATTCCATTCCTTAATAGAAATATTGCGGTACCAAACCTTATCTCCGTGATCCTGCAAAGCAATTTTTCCTTTTTTAAACGTTCCGAAACCTGGCCAACCAGCAAATTTGCTTCCTGCAACAAGGGTTTTAAAGTTATCATTCCAAAGTACTGTTTCAAGAATAATGACTCCGTTTAAAACGAAAGTCAGTTTGCCGTTTTTGCAAACAACTTCAGCAGTATTCCATTCCCCAACAGGTTTAACCGGTTCTGATTTGCTTTGTATCAAGTCGTACAAATCTCCTGCGCGGTGTTTGGTTATTTTTCCGTCAGGATGTCCGTCATTGTCAAGAACCTGCATTTCTAAACCAGTATCATAAGTGTTTTTATATTTTGTAGGGTTCTCATTAACATAAAAAATAATTCCGCTGTTCGCATTTGGAGCTACTTTCCAATCTATTTTTAAATGAAAATTTTCATATTCGGCATCCGTTACCAAATCTCCTCCTTCACCATTCTTGGCTGCTTCAGGGTCAAAATGTAAAACGCCATCTTCTACCTTCCAACCCGCACCGGCTGAGGTTTTTCCGTATGAATGCCAGCCTGCTGTTGTTTTTCCGTCGAAAATGGGTTTGAATCCTTTTTGAGCCTGTGTCGTTTGAAATAAAGCTAATATTAATACTCCTGTAATGATCTTTTTCATGATTTAATGTTTTTAATTTTTTAATGTTTTTAATATTTTTATTAAGAACAATTTAAATTTTAAACAGATTATCAATGGAGATGTAAGCAGGTCTTTGAAAAACCCTGATATTGCAGCTTCTTAATTCAAGACGTTTAATCTATGTCACAGAACTTATTTGATTTTGGGATGATCGGACTGGGCGTAATGGGCCGAAACCTGTTACTGAACATGGCCGATCATGGTTTCTCTGTTATCGGTTTCGATAAGGACGAAACTAAAAATTCTGCGTTGGAATCCAGTGCCACCCCGGGCACCACTGTTAAGGGCGTTTCGGAACTAGCCCAAATGATCCAGCTGTTGCAACGCCCCCGCAAGGTAATGATGCTGGTCCCGGCCGGTCAGCCGGTAGACGATGTGAT
>CBFGNY010000318.1:0-3614 GCA_965650235.1 uncultured Flavobacterium sp.
TCTCTCAATATATTGGCACAGGCTGGACAAGCGAAACACTCGCAAAAGAAAATCTGATAACGTCCAAACATTTACTTACCATGACATCAGGGTTAGACGACAGCACAGACGAAGTCGAACCCGTTAACCTTATCTACAAAGCTGATGCAGGTTCACGCTGGGCATATCACAATGTATATGTAAAATTGCAGGATGTTGTTGAAGCAGCAAGTTCACAAACCTGGACGAATTATTTCAATACTAAATTAAGGGACAAAATTGGCATGAATGGCATTTGGGTTCAGCTTGGAGTGAACAGTGTTTATACTAGCAACTCAAGAAGCATGGCACGATTTGGACTTTTAATGCTCAACAAAGGGAAGTGGGGCAACAATACGATTTTCAACGAAGGCTATTTCACAGAAGCAACAACCACATCACAAAACATCAATTTAGGCTACGGATATTTATGGTGGCTTAACGGAAAAGCAAATTATCATTTACCGCAATCCCAACTCACATTTATGGAAAGTATTATTCCAACTGCACCAAGCGATATGTTTATGGCATTGGGTAAAAATGATCAGAAAATCTATATCGTTCCAAGTAAAAAAATGGTAATCATAAGAATGGGAGAAGCTGCAGACGATGATAGCTTAGCCTTATCTGATTTTGATAAAACTTTATGGGAAAAAATTAGTGCTTTGTATAATTAACTACATTCTCTAAACCCTGTCTGCTAAAGTTATTTTACCAGAGCATTTCTTTTTGAAATTCAGCATCCCAAAAAGTTCCTGTTGCCATTTCGCTTTCGATTAATTTAAATATTCCATTTGCAGAAAATTCAGTTGTTAATGGTGCTCCTTCTGTTGATAATTTTGTAGTTACCCAACCCGGATGAATTGAATTTACATTAATATTTTTAACTTTCAATCTTGAAGACAGAGTCTTGGTATACATATTTAAAGCAGATTTTGACATTCTATATGCGGTAGAGTCGCTTTTTGATATCATGTTCAATGTTGCCATTATTGAAGAAATATTCAAAATTTTGCCATTCGGATTTACTAAATCTAAAATAGTTTCCGTAAAATGTACAAGTCCGAAAACATTTGTTTCAAAAGTTGATCTTAAACTTTCTAAATCTGGCTCATTTTTATCCAAGTCCGGAGCAATTCCGGCATTGTTTACCAAAATATCAATTCCTTTGTAATTGTTTCTAATTAATGAATTCGCATTATCAATTGATTCTTGATTAGTCAAATCTAATTCAACAACAAATAAGTTTTCGGAATCGATATTTTCAATTTTACCATTTCTTGAAGTTCCAATGACAAAATAATTTTCTGCAATTAATTTTCTTTGCTAAAGCATTTCCTATACCTGAATTAGCTCCTGTTATTAGTACAACTTTATTATTCGAAATCATTTAGTGTCTAATTTTACCTTTTGTGACGCAATCTGGCCAGGATTCCCATAAAAAAAAGAACCACTCCCAAAACCAATAAAGCATAATAAATAGATAAATTATTATCTCTTAAAACATTAGCCAAAACAAAACAGATAATACTCAGAAAATAAAAAACAAGTGGCGATATATTTTTAATAGAAGAAAAACTCATTATAAATTTTATTTAAAGAAACTGTCTACGAATTCATATTTATTAAAGACCTGCAAGTCTTCAATTCCTTCTCCAACACCTATGTATTTTACAGGAATCTGGAATTGGTCTGAAATACCTATTACGACACCACCTTTTGCAGTTCCGTCTAATTTGGTTACAGCAAGTGAAGTAACTTCAGTAGCAGCTGTAAATTGCTTAGCTTGCTCAAAAGCATTTTGGCCTGTAGAACCATCCAAAACCAAAAGAACATCGTGAGGTGCATCGGCAACCACTTTTTGCATTACACGTTTTACTTTGGTCAGTTCGTTCATTAAATTGATTTTATTGTGAAGACGTCCTGCAGTATCAATAATCACTACATCTGCATTTTGAGCAACTGCAGATTGCAACGTATCAAAAGCTACAGAAGCAGGATCGCTTCCCATCTTTTGTCTAACGATTGAAACATCAACACGATCTGCCCAAACCTGCAATTGATCGATCGCAGCAGCACGAAAAGTATCAGCAGCGCCTAAAACCACTTTATAACCTGCTTTCTTAAATTGGTAGGCCAATTTACCAATAGTAGTTGTTTTTCCTACTCCATTTACTCCTACAACCATTAAAACATATGGTTTCTTGTTCTTCGGAATTTCGAATTCGGTTGCTTCACCTGTATTAGTTTCAGATAATAATGCGCCAATTTCATCACGCAGTATTTGGTTTAACTCTTCTGTTCCTAAATATTTGTCTTCTGCAACGCGTTTTTCAATTCGGGTAATGATTTTCAGCGTAGTATTTACCCCAACATCTGAGGCTACGAGAATTTCCTCAAGATTATCCAATACATCGTCATCGACTTTAGATTTTCCGGCAACGGCTTTGCTTAATTTGGAGAAGAAGGTAGTTTTTGATTTTTCAAGACTTTTGTCTAAAGTCTCTTTTTTATCAGTAGAAAATAATTTTTTAAAAAAACTCATTTTTTTTGTAGATTATTAGATTGTTAGACTTGTTGGATTTATAAACAATCCGAAGCCTTAAGCTTAAAAGAAGACCAATTGTTTTAGACTAGCCCTGACAGCAGCGGTATCCTTTACCTGCCTTCTTTAGGCTGGCAAAGATTTAGCGAATGGCAGGAACAGTGTTTAAAAAAAGCCAATTGTTGTGCTCCTATAAATTTTAAACAAATATAAAAATAAAAAAGCTACTTTCGAGATGAAAGTAGCTTTTCTATATAATGTGATTGTTATTATTTCTTTTTCAAGAAAGTATCAACTTCTTCAGGAGCCATAATAGATTCTACGAATGTATATGCACCAGTTTTTGGAGATTTCACCATTTTGATGGCTTTTGATAATCTCTTAGAAGCTGTTTGTAACGATGCTACGGTTTTCTTTGCCATGATTCAAATGTTATTGAAATTAATAAAAAACAAATGTTACCATTTGAGATTTATCAAACCTCTAATTATTACTTAATTTCTTTGTGAACAGTTACTCTTTTCAAGATTGGATTAAATTTTTTAATCTCTAATCTGTCTGGAGTATTTTTTTTGTTCTTTGTTGTGATGTATCTTGAAGTTCCTGCAACACCAGTAGTCTTGTGCTCAGTACATTCTAAAATTACCTGGATTCTATTACCTTTCTTTGCCATCTTGCTATATATTTATTTAGGAAAGGATTATTTGATAAATCCTTCTGACTGCGCTTTTTTCAAAACTGCAGAAATTCCATTTTTATTAATTGTTTTTATCGTAGATGCTGCTACTCTAAGAGTAATCCATCTATCTTCTTCTGGAAGATAAAAACGCTTTTTAACTAAGTTTACAGAAAATTTTCTCTTAGTTTTGTTCATAGCGTGAGAAACGTTATTTCCTACCATCGCTCTTTTACCTGTAAGGTCACAAACTCTTGACATTATACTTATCTTTTATCGTTATTCAAAATCAGGGTGCAAAGAAAAGAAAAATAAACCATTGTAGCAAAAAATTATTGCACAATTTTTAAAATTTCTTTCTGCAATATTTCCAAA
>CBFGNY010000319.1:0-3583 GCA_965650235.1 uncultured Flavobacterium sp.
ATGGGAGCATCTCCAAGAAGTACAATGCCTCCCCAGTCTCCCGCTTTTTTCATGGTTCGGTTTGAAGTAAATACAATTGGATGCGTTTCTAAACCGTCTGCAACAAGCTGTGCGCCTTTTGTAATAACCAATGTTCCTTTTGTTTGGAAATCCCCAATAATTAAAGTTCCGGGTTCTATTGTTAGCACGGCATTGTTAGTTACATAAACGTTCCCCTGCAAAACATATATGTTTTTTTTAAGCAGTTTAGTATTAACAGAAATATTTCCTGCTAAAATTTGATTAGGCTCTCCATATTCTACTTTATGAGGCTTAAATTCAGACCAGTTACTTAACCAGTTTGTGTAACCAATTATTCCTTTCTCTTGTTGTGCACTCATGCTTGTAACTGTTAAAAGAACGCAGATTATTTGTGTAATTTTTTTCATGACAAGGGGGTTTTATTAGTTTATACTTGGTATTTTTTTTTGTAAATATGTAAATTCCTGATGGGAATATTCCTTTTTTTTCTATTAATACATATAATGCTGCAAATTCTGTGTGAAAGATTTTTTTGCATTTAATGGATGCAGACTCAACTTTTAAATTTTTAATGCTTTGGATACTACCTGTTCCTTGTGAAATCATCAAGGAAATAACATAAAACTCTAAATTTAAAAAATAGAAAAATAAACTTTAAAAAAGCTGGTAAAGATGTAGGTAAGCGTAACGCTGAATCTGATATATTGCTACAATACCGTATATGAGGCGATTTTTAAAAATTTTAAAATGCACTAATTTAGTTAGGTATGGTATTCTCAAAGTACTGCTTTCTGAAGTTATAGCACGGTACTTTATTTTCTTTTTAACTGTAAACCGAACATCCTTATCTTTAGTGAATGCTAATACTGATGTTGAGATTAATGAATTTTCAGAAGTTATAAAGCTTTTCTGAGAATTGAATTTTTTAAGATCTGAAGGATACTTATTTATTGCTGCCCTACTAATAAAAGTAAGCAGAAATAATAAAATAATACTTATGATCTTAAATTGTTTCATGCGGAAATTAGGGTTGTAAAATTATCTGGATAGACAAATTATTTACTGTTTTACAAATATAGTTATTTTGAAATTAATTATTCTAAATTTTAAAAAAATGACAAAAAAATAAAAAGAGATTAACATACACTTTTTCAATAGAAATGCTTAACAGCTGTTTATGTAGTTGAAATGATCCTGCCTCTATTTCATAAATAATAACAAACAGATAATACAAATAACAATCAAAAAACAATGTTCAGGCTGAAATTTAGCTTAATGCGAAATTTTAATTCAGTAATTCAGAATGCTGGACTGCTTCAAGGGAAGCGTTGCGATAAATGCTGCTACACTATCTTTTTTTTTCCTTGGCAGTAATTATACCGTGTGCCTTTTCTGCTATTTTGCAGAGTGCAAGTCCAGGACCGTTTCCTTCATACTGGTCTCCCATACCTTTACCAATAGTAAAACATAGCGTTTGTATATTGATTTGTTTCCTTAATTGAAAAATCCCATCTGGGGGAATGGGATTTATAACATTTTTTGGATCTTAATTCAGTTTTGAAAATTTACTGCTCTGGATAATATTTAATATACTCCTCCTCCTAAAGCTTTGTAAAGCATTACCTGAGCATTTGCATTTTTTAATTGTATGTCAACAAAATCCAGTTCAGCCTGCAGCTTGTTTTTTTGTGCACTTATTATCTCCAGATAATTGGCATATCCGTTCAGATATAAGTTGTTAGAAACATCAACTGCTATTTCAAGATGTTCTATTTCCTTCGATTTGTATTTTAAAACACTCTCAAGGGCTTCTGTTCTATTCAATAATGCACTTAATTCATTATAAGCTGTGGTAATAGTGTTTTGATACTGCAGAAAATATATTTTCTGCCTTCTGTTGGCTGTAAAAAATTCATTTTTGATCTGTCCCTTATTAAAAACCGGAGCTGTAAGTCCGCCAAGTAATTGCCAGGCCAGCGAACCCGTGTCAAAAAAGGTAGGAAAAGAAAAAGAATTAAGCCCGCCATAAGCCCCTAGATTCAGGCTTGGAAAAAATGCTGCCCTTGCGGCCTTTGCATCAGCACTTGATGCATGCAATTCAAAATAGGCTTTGGCCACATCAGGCCTTTTATGAATAACAGAATCGACACTTATTTTTTGATTTAATACTTCAAGATGTCCAGATATAAAATCAGTATTTCTCTCAATAGTTCCTCCATATTCACCAAGCAGGTTAAGCATTGCCTTCTCCGTCTGGTCAATTTTCAGATTCAGCTGTTCAGCTTCTGCATGTATATTGTTATTTTGGGCATTGAACTGCTGTACAGCTAGTTCAGTTGCTTTTCCCACTGATCTTTGTGCAGAAATAATGTCGAGTGCGCGATGTTGTGTATCGAGATTTTCTTTATAAATAATAGCTTGTTTATCCAATGCGATAAGTTCATAATATAACTCTGCAATGTCACTGAGAAGTTTTGTCTGTAACAAACGCACGCCTTCTTTTGAAGCAAAATACCTTTGAAGTGCTGCTTTTTTTCGATTTCTTAACTTTCCCCATATATCTGACTCCCACGATACTTTAGCACCCAAAAATAAATTGGGTGTCACATCAGTCGCAATCCTTTGTTTGTCGCTAATATTTTGCGAAAAGTTGGTATCAAAATTTCCAACACCATCCATGGTATATTTGCCATAGTGCGTTCCTGAAATATCGGCTTGTAGATCAAGAGATGGCAAGAGCGCAAGCTTAGCTGCTTTAAGATGAGAGTTGGCTATAAGTATTCGCTGTTCCATAATTAGATAATCAGGATTTTGGGCGATAGCTTTCTCTAATAGCTTTTGTAACTTAGGATCCTTAAAATAAGTTTCTATTTTTAATGGAACAAAATTTCCAAGACCTTGAGCTGTTTTTTTGTTTTTTAAATCAAAATTCTCAGGGAGTGTTTTGGGAGTTAAATTTTCGTTGATTTTAGGAGCAGAGCAGGCTGTAAGTAGTGCAATGCCTCCGTAAATTATATATCGATTTATGATGTCTCTCATTTTAAGATTTATTTTTTAAAAGATTTTTCAAGTTTTGCAAACAGGATATAAAGTCCAGGTATTATAAGAAGTCCAAATAGAGTTCCTATAAGCATTCCTCCTGCAGCTGCAGTACCTATCGAACGGTTTCCGACAGCACCAGCTCCAGACGCTATACACAATGGTATCAGCCCTGAAATAAAAGCAAAAGATGTCATTAAAATAGGCCTGAAACGCAGTTTTGCACCTTCAATGGCGGCTTCTGTAATATCACGTCCCAGCTTATTTTGTGCCATGGCAAATTCTACAATTAATATTGCATTTTTAGCTAGCAGCCCTATAAGCATGACCAGTGCCACCTGAGCATAAATGTTATTGTCCAGTCCAACCATTAATAAGGCCAGATAAGAACCAAACACCCCTACAGGCAGACTCAAAAGCACAGGAAACGGGAGAAGTAAACTCTCATATTGAGCTGCAAGAAGTAAGTAAACAAACAAAATACATAATGCAAAAATGTAGATGGTTTGGTTTCCCGACAGAA
>CBFGNY010000320.1:0-3575 GCA_965650235.1 uncultured Flavobacterium sp.
GTTTTCAGAAAGAAAGATTTTGCTATCGCCACAGAGGATAAAAGAAATTAATTGGGCTAATTCATCCGTCGAGGTTGATGTTTCAATGGAAACAGTAAAAGACATGTAAGTGCTAAACCTTCTATTATGAGTTTAAAGGAATATGGTAAAAAACGTGATTTTAATAAAACAGCCGAGCCCAAAGCAATTAAAACAAAATCTACAGGAAAGCTTCACTTTGTGATTCAGAAACATGATGCTAGTCGTTTGCATTACGATTTCCGCCTGGAGATGGAAGGCGTGTTAAAAAGTTGGGCGGTTCCCAAAGGACCTTCTACAGACCCAAAAACAAAACGTTTAGCAGTAATGGTGGAAGATCATCCCTTTGATTATAAAAACTTTGAAGGCATTATTCCTAAAGGCGAATATGGTGGAGGTACAGTAATTGTTTGGGACGAAGGAACCTATGAGCCTATTGAAAAGGTTAAAGGTAAAAAAGCACAGGAGAAATATTTACTTAACCAATTGCATGATGGATCACTCAAAATTATTTTGCATGGCAAGAAATTAAAAGGAGAGTATGCACTTGTAAAAACACAAGGCATGGGAGAAAATGGCTGGTTGCTAATTAAGCATAAAGATGAGTACGCCTCGCTGGTTGATATCACTAAAAAGGATACATCTGTGCTGTCTTCACAAACCATAGAGCAAGTAAAAAAGGCAAAGGTTACTGAAGTTTCGGCAGAGGTTAAGTCACTACTGAAAAAGGGTAGGAAATCTAAAATTCCAATTGGAATGAAGCCCATGCTGACTACCTTAATAGACAAACCTTTTGACGACCCTAATTGGGTTTATGAGGTTAAATGGGATGGTTATCGCGCATTAGCATTCTGTTTAAAAAATGGAGATGTTCAGTTACTCTCCAGAAATAACAAACAATTCAATGAAAAATTTTATCCAATTTTCAGGATACTTCAGGGCTTAAAACAGGATTTGGTAATTGACGGCGAAATTCTAATAATTAATGATAAAGGTATATCTAGTTTTAAAGACCTTCAAAATTGGCGAAGTGAGGAAGATGGCAAACTGGTTTATTATGTATTCGATATTATCTGGTATGAAGGTAAAGATTTAACAGGACTTCCGCTTAATGCCCGCCAAAAAATACTGGCAGAAGTTTTAGCAAATACCGACGATCATATCAAGATAAGTAAGGTATTTAATGGAGATGGAAATAAATTTTACGAAGCTGCTGTTAAGAAGGGGCTGGAGGGAATTATTGCTAAAAAATCAGACAGTACCTATGCTAAAAATACCCGTTCAAAAGATTGGTTAAAGATTAAAATTAACAAACATCAGGAAGTGGTTATTGCAGGTTACACCAAAAATAGTGGCACATCTAAACAATTTAGCTCACTCTTGCTGGGGGTATACAAAAATGACGAGTTACATTATGTTGGTAAAGTTGGTACTGGCTTTAATGATCATTTTCAGAAAGAGCTAATAGAGAAATTTCGTTCATTGGTTACCGTAAAAAGTCCTTTTTTTGAAGTCCCAAACGTAAATAAGGGATCTCGCTACAAGCCCAATCCTTCCAATACGAAAGTTACCTGGCTTAAGCCAGAATTAGTTTGCGAAGTTTCATTTACAGAGGTAACAGATGATGGCGTATTTCGTCACCCCTCATTTCGGGGCATGCGCATAGATAAAAAAGCTAAGGAGGCAGTAAAAGAAGTTGAAATTGAAACTAAAGGATTTCTTAACCCTATTGATGAAACGCAGTTACGAAAACTGAATGGGCACCCTCTAAAATTTACCCATTTAAACAAGCTCTACTGGCCAGAAGATAAGGTAACCAAAAGAGAAATGTTTAATTATTATTATCAAGTGGCCGACTATATTTTGCCTCATTTAAAGGATAGGCCAATGTCGTTAAACCGCTTTCCCGGCGGAATTAATAGCAAAGGATTTTATCAGAAAGATGTAAGTGAAATAGCGCCAACCTGGGCCAAAACATTTCCTCACACAACAGAGGATGGTGAACACAAGGAGTATCTGCTTGGAAATGATGAGGCTACATTGCTTTGGATGGCCTCGCTTGGGTGCATAGAGATGAATCCATGGTTTTCAAGAGCCAAAACAATTGACAATCCAGATTATTGTGTGATTGATCTGGACCCAGATAAAAACACATTTAATCAGGTAATAGAGGCCGCACAAATAGTAAAAGAGATACTAGACCAGATTGAAATACCATGCTACGCAAAAACCTCAGGTTCAACAGGCATGCATATTTACATTCCGCTAGGAGCAAAGTACAGTTATGATCAGTCTCAAATGTTTGCCAGGATCATAGTAAATTTAGTGCACCGTGAGATTCCTGCTTTTACCAGTTTAGAACGTATGATTGCTAATCGGAAAGGAAAAATGTATCTGGATTTCTTACAGAACAGACCTGGAGCTACTATTGCGTGCGTTTATTCCCTTAGACCCAAACCTGGGGCCACGGTTTCTATGCCACTTACCTGGGATGAAGTTAAACCGGGAATGACCATGGATGATTTTACAATCTTCAATGCAATTGATAGAATCAAAGAAACTGGTGATCTATTTAAAGGAACACTTGGAAAGGGTATTGATTTAGTAGTGGCCATTAATAAGGCTAAAAAGATTTTTGGATAAAATATATATTAATCATTATTTAAAATTATTATGAAATCGATTTGGAAAGGAGCTATTGGCTTTGGCCTTGTAAATATTCCAGTAAAGCTTTTCTCAGCTGTACAGAATAGTAATCTTGATTTCGATATGCTTGATGAAAGAGATCATGCAAGAATAAAATATAAACGTGTAAATGAGAACACTGGCAAAGAAGTTCCTTACGAAAAAATAGTTAAAGGATACCAGCTCAATGAAAATTATATTGTACTTGATGAACATGATTTTGAAGAGGCTAGTCCGGAAAAAACCAAAATTATTGAACTGGAACAGTTTGTTGACATAAGTGAAATAAACCCAATTTATTACGAAACCTCATATTATACCCAACCGGAAAATCAAGGAAAAAAAGCATATTCATTACTATTAAATGCTCTTGTGAAATCAAAAAAAGCAGGAGTAGCCCGATTCGTATTCAGAAACACTGAGAATTTATGTGTTATCCATCCTTTAGATGAGATGTTGGTTGTTACCAAAATCAGATTCGAAGAAGAGATCCGAAGCCCTAAAGAAATTAAACTGAAAATAGAAAAAGGTATAACTAGTAAGGAATTAGAAATTGGTATGGCTTTAATTGCTCAATATAGCGGTGATTTTGACATCAATTCTTTTAAGGATGAGTACCGGGTAGAACTTTTAAGCATTATAAAGGCAAAAGCTAAAGGTAAACGCCCTATTATTAAGAAAATGAAATCTCAGCAAGCCAGCAGCGATGATCTTTATAGCCAATTAATGGAAAGCCTGACTAAGAAAAAGGGGGCTTAGCTTAATATGCTATCCTTTCTTAAATATTCAAAAAATCAGCAAAATCAGTCGAAATAAGTAAACGTTGCCAGGCAACCATTTTTAAATAATTACGTATTATACATTGAAGCGAT
>CBFGNY010000321.1:0-3559 GCA_965650235.1 uncultured Flavobacterium sp.
CTGTTACCTGATGATACATAATGAAGATTTCTTCATCTTTAAAATTAGTTCTCGGCTTTTGTAAGGAAAAGAGTGTGTCCACTTCTATATAATCCCAATAATTTATGGGTTTGGCGTGTAGCAA
This sequence comes from uncultured Flavobacterium sp., assembly GCA_965650235.1. Lineage (GTDB taxonomy): Bacteria > Bacteroidota > Bacteroidia > Flavobacteriales > Flavobacteriaceae > Flavobacterium. Next base: position 125 of record CBFGNY010000321.1, read on the forward strand.
TCCTTTCAAGTAAGTTTCGGAGTTTTCTCCTAATTCCTGATATTTTTCATCAATATCATTGATTAATTTGTCTTTATCCATATTGCTGTGTTTTTAAAAAGTGCTAACCCAAAAGTGGAAAGGCATATTGTTTTAATGAACTCCATACCAACATAGTAGAAATGCAAGTTGGAAGATCGTGGGGTTTGCCCTTGAATGTACAATCTTGCTCTCGCATCCAGTGCGGGTAAGAGCCAAAAAGTTTGAATAAGTAACAGGGCAAAAGGAATAATAATAAATAGATTCTGCCATTTCCAAAGCTCGGTGGAGCCTGACCAAATTATATTGGTGATGATAACTAAGGCAAAAATCCATTCTACTTTGTTAAGTGCGTTAAAGACCAATCGTCCAATACCTAAACCCAATGGCAATGTAATTCCGGGTGCGCGAAATTTAAGCCAGGCTTCCATAAAGCTAATGGCGCAAACAAATCCAATCCAAAGAAAGGTTGCGATGACAGCTACAGCTATGGGCATTTTCACAATAATCATATCAATGGTGTTGCAGAGTTATTTCTGTAGTATTCAATTTTGGAATGGAACATTTCTGCCATCCTCTGTCCTTGCCACTTGGCTCTTGTAGCTTTTTCGCCTTCAAACAGGGAATCTACTGTTTCATTGAAAATGTGTAACCATTGTTCAAAATGGGTAGCATCTACAGGAAGTTTGGCATGAGGAAGAAAGGGACTACCGAAATAAGTATGTTCGTTCAACAAAACAGTTTGCCAAAAACGATACATCTTTTCCAGGTGTGCTGTCCAACGGTCTTCAATTTTATTATTGAATATATCTTTTAGTTTTTCGTCTTCGCGAATTTTTCCATAGAAAGTATCCACCATTAATTTGATGTCCTCGATATTTTTTATATCGTTTTTTATTGCCATTCCATTATAAACTAAAATTTGTAATCAAATAAAAGGCTGCCCATCCCAAAAAAGCAATTAGCAATATCCACAACCAATTAGGTACGCTTTGCGGTGTTTCACTTCCTTCAATAATAAATTTCTTCTGATTGCCTTTATCGTAAGCGTTTATCATTAATGGAACCGTGCCATCAACAACGCTGTTTTCGCTGATTCCTTCGATTGAAATAGCGGGCCCATTGCGAACAATAAATTTAATCTTGCGAATTCCTTCTCGACCTGTTGGCGATTTGCTGACGATTTTCAAAGTGTGCTCACCATCGGTTAATTTTCTTGTATCTAGTTCAAATTGCACGGGTGCAACTAATTCTGCAATTGGGTCTAAACCATCATCTACAAAGAGTATTATTTTACTTTTATCTTCTTGCATATCATTAATTACTTAAGATTGATTGTTTAATGTGTTGGGTATTCTTCTCTCCGGGTTTAATCAAATATTTTACTGAATAAATAAGGGTTAAAACCGCGATGACTGTAATGACGGCTATTATTACCCAATCCCAATTACTTTGTGGGCCTGCACCATGGGTTAAACCTTGTGTGATTTTTGGTTGCTGTTTTTCGCATACTGGACAGGCCATAATGGTTTGTGAGAGCAATACAATTAAGAGTGTTAAAAATGACGTTACTTTCATTGCTCTATTTTTTAGTTGTTATTTTTATAAAATCCATTATTTTTTTCACTTCTTCAGTTGTTACCTTTTTTGCATTGTTTCCCCAACTTGTTCTTTCGTGATTGATAATGGCTGTTACTTCTTCAGGTGTTAGGTTATTATCTGTCCCAACGGCGTTCATTGTGGCATATTCTGGTCTTGGGTCGTATCCCAACATTATAATATTCACGTACAACTCAAGATTATCACCTAACACAATGGGACTTCCTTTTAATGGAGGAAACGCGCCTTTTAATCCTTCACCGTTGGCTTGATGACAACTCATACAATTGTTAGTGTACAATAATTTACCATCAGGGAGGTTTAACGTGCTTCCTTTTTTACCTGTCGGCGCTTCCTTTTTCTTGTACAAAAATTCCATTGGGGCCTTTCCATTAGGCAATGGTGTTTGTTTAAGACTTTGAATGTATGCCACTAAGTTGAGTGCTTCCTGGCTCGCAATTATTTTTCCATTGATCCCTTTTCTGTATGCATCAGGTACAACTACTTCCACTTCATTCTTACCTACTTTATTTTTAATCTGGAACAGCCATGGATAGGCAGGCATTATGGATTTTCCTACCACTGCTCTTGGTTGATAGAGGTGCAATAAATTCCATGCCATACTTGGTTGTCGTGCCCCGATATTGGTCAAATCGGGGCCTGTTCTTTCAGTTCCCATTAATGTGGCGGTGTTTCGCCAAAAATCCGTTCTTGTAATGCCAGCATAATCAGCAGCAATACCGGGTCTGTTACCCCATATTTTATCCATGTCCACATTTCGAACTTGTTGGGTATGGCAGGCGACACAACCGTTGGCAATAAAACTTTTTTTGCCCAAGTAGGCTTGTTCACTTAGTGGTTCGTAATTGGGTAGTGGAGCATTATTCTTCTGATTATTGATTGCAGGACGAATTGCTACAATTAACGTCAACCCAACAAAGAGACCTAATGCCGTTCTGAATAATTTTTTATGATTATCGAAAAATTCCATTTCGTATATATTAATTAGTTTGTGCTTGTGTATCCAATTCTTGTTTCGCCTTTAAAATATCGATTGGTGATGTCGGTACTGTTATTTTATCTTTTCGTTTCACCATCACATAGAAGTTATAGGCAAACAAAATATGGGAAAGCCACATTAATGAACCACCAATAGCACGCCATAGCCAATAAGGAGCCATCAGTTCGACACTTTCAATAAATGATTTTGTACCTTCCATCCACATCAACCCCCTTAGCGTTGAGCCATACATTAATGGAAATGTGTAAAACAGTAAGCCAATTAATGCCAACCAAAAATGAGCTCCAACGGTTATTTGTGGCGGTTCTTTACCAGTAAGTCTTGGGACTATGGTGTAAATAAATCCCCACAACATAAAACAGATAATACCATACATTGTTAAGTGTGAATGTGCCACGGTAAAATCTGTAAAATGCCAAACAAGATTGGTGAAGCGAAAGGCTTCGGCTGTTCCTTGTAATGAACCTGTGAAATAAAATATGATCCCAATCAAATAGAACGGAAGCGTGTAACTACCAGAGAGTTTATGCCACGACCCCTTAAAAGTCATCAAGAAATTTGTTGTTCCTGCAACAACCGGTATTATCATTCCTGCACTCCCTACAATTGCTACTGTTTGCAACCACCAGGGAATGGCGCTGAAAATAAAGTGATGCGTCCCAATTAAAGTATAGAAAAGAATTTGAGCCCAAAACGCCAAAATACCCAAGCTATAAGAATATATAGGCTTGTTTAATTGCTGTGGTAAAAAATAATACATCTATCCAAGATTGAAAAGCATAATCCACATTCCCACA
>CBFGNY010000322.1:0-3555 GCA_965650235.1 uncultured Flavobacterium sp.
AAAAGATGATAAACAATCGCTCATAATCGATCTTGGTTTTGCCATTAACTGGGATAAAACCCTGAAAACAGGAATAACAATAGAAAATCAATATATCATAAGTGGCTACCGTTTCAGTACCGGATGGGCAAAAAACCAGAAAGTATTTTTTGTGGCAAAATTTTCAAAACCAATTTCAGAATCGGTTTTAATTGCCAATCAACAAATAATCGCCGGAAATAACGCTGAAGGAGAAAATACGGCCACACAGTTGTTTTTTGACACTAAAAATTCTGATGAATTGCAGGTGCAGGTAGCTTTATCATCTGTAAGTGTGGCTAATGCCAAAGATAATCTAGATGGAGGCAATTATGATTTCGAAAAAACAAAATCGACAGCAGCCTCAATCTGGAATACGGCATTGCGTAAAATTACAGTAGAAACACCTGTTGATTCATTAAAAACAATGTTTTATACAGCAATGTATCATACACAAATTGCCCCTGTAACCTATAGTGATAAAAATGGCCAGTTTAGAAAAGAAGATGATCAGATTGTTACAGCAAAAGATTATACCGCCTATTCTACCTTATCACTATGGGATACTTTTAGGGCCGAAAATCCTTTATTGACTTTATTGGCGCCAAAGCAAACATCAGATATTGTAAACTCAATGTTGGCCTATTACGATACCAAAAAAATATTGCCTGTCTGGACATTGTATGCCAACGAAACCAATACCATGACAGGATATCATTCTATTCCTGTAATTATTGATGCATACCTGAAAGGAATCAAAGGTTTTGATGCAGAAAAAGCATATGAAGCCATGAAAGCCACCATGATGCAGGACGAACGAGGCTTGGATTTCTATAAAAAATACGGTTATATTCCTTATAATTTATTAGACGAGTCGGTTACTATAACTTTAGAATATGCTTATGATGATTGGTGTGTCGCACAAATGGCAAAAGCTCTTGGCAAAAATGATGATTATCAATTTTTCCTGAAAAGATCTCAAGCATATCAGCACTTATTCGATCCGAAGACCGGATTTATGAGAGGGAAATCACAAGATGGAAAATCATGGAATGAACCTTTTGATCCAAAACATTCCAACCACAGAGAACATACAGATTATACCGAAGGAAACGCCTGGCAGCACAGTTGGTTTGTACCACAGGATGTAGATAATTTAATTTCGCTTCATGGAAGTGATGCCGTTTTTGCACAGCGTTTAGAAAAATTATTTACAGAGAGTTCAGAAATTACAGGAAGCAATGTTTCGGCAGATATTTCAGGATTAATCGGGCAATATGCGCACGGAAATGAGCCAAGCCATCACATTGCATACATGTTTAATCACGCCAATCAGCCGTGGAGAACGCAATATTGGGTTCGTCATATTTTAGACACACAATACAATACAACACCAAACGGATTGAGCGGTAATGAAGACTGCGGACAAATGTCGGCGTGGTATGTTTTTAGTTCCATGGGATTATATCCTATGAATCCGGCTTCGGGAGAATACGAAATAGGAAGTCCGATTTTCGAAAAAGCCACAATCAATCTTGAAGATGGAAAAACATTTATAATTGAAGCAGAAAATGTTTCAGACAAAAATTTCTATATCCAATCAGCAACACTCAATGGTGTTCCGTTTAATAAAACAGTAATCTCACATCAACAAATATTGCAAGGCGGGATTTTACATTTTGTAATGGGTGCCGAACCCAATAAAAGTTGGGGATTAACGAATAAAACACCTAAATGATGGATAGTATTGACGTAGCAATAATAGTTCTTTACATATTTTTAACGATAGGTATTGGAGTCTGGATATCCAGAAAAGCATCAAAAGGGTTAGATGATTATTTTTTAGGCGGAAATTCCATAAAATGGTATTATTTAGGTTTAAGCAATGGATCCGGAATGTTTGATGTTTCAGGAACAGCCTGGATGGTGGGAGTATTGTTTTTGTATGGTGCAAAAAGTTTCTTTTTTATGTGGCTCTGGCCCATTTGGAATCAAATTTTTGTCATGATGTTCCTGGCAGTCTGGATTCGTAAATCTAATACCATGACCGGATCTGCATGGATTTTGACACGTTTTGGAAATGATAAAGCCGGAAGTGCCTCTCACATTATAGTAGCTGTTTTTGCCATTATTTCGACCATAGGTTTTATTGCTTATTTTTTTGAAGGCATAGGGAAATTTATGACCATTATTTTGCCTTGGGATTTAGCAATTCATTTTGGAGATTTTATGCTGTTGAGTTCAGACCAGTCTTATGCCTTATTGATTATCTTTTTAACAACTGTTTATACCATCAAAGGCGGAATGTTTTCTGTGGTAGCAACAGAGGTTCTGCAATACGGAATCATGGTAGTGGCAGGAATATTAGTTGCAGGCTATGCTTTCCTTAATTATACAGATGTTCAAATTAATGCGGTGATTACAGCGGAATGGAAAAACATATTTTTCTCTGCAGAGTTAGATCCTCACTGGGGAGATAAATTTCAGGCTTTTAATCTCCTGATAGATACCGAAGGGTATAAAATGTTTGGTTCATTGGTTGGAATGTCCCTGTTCAAAGGTTTTTTTGCCAGTATTGCAGGACCAACACCTAGTTATGATTTACAAAGGATCCTTTCTACTAAGTCGGTTAAAGAAGCAGCTTATATGAGCGGATTTACCAATTTAATACTTTTTATTCCAAGGTATTTGCTCATTGCAGGAATTGTAGTGATTGCGCTGGTAACTTTAGCACCAGAGATGAATATGAATCCCAATTTAAGCGGTGCAGATTTAGAGATAATAATGCCCAAAGTAATTAATCTGCAAATTCCGGTGGGGATCAAGGGCTTGTTATTAGCAGGTTTGTTAGCGGCATTTATGTCTACATTCTCAGCGTTTGTCAATGCAGGTCCGGCTTATATTGTAAATGATTTGTATAAAAAATATTTTAAGCCCAATGAAACAAGTCAGCATTATATCAAAATAAGCCAGATTGCTTCGTTTTTGGTTGTGGGATTAGGTGTTTTTATGGGCTTTTTTGCTAACTCGATTAACTCCTTAACTTTGTGGATAACCAGTGCCTTATTTGGAGGCTATGTAGCGGCCAATTTTTTAAAATGGATTTGGTGGCGCTTTAATGGCTGGGGTTATTTCTGGGGAATGTTTTCCGGACTTATCGTCGCATCTTTAGAGTTTGTTTTAGACCAAAACAAAGGAAATTTTACGCCCGGAACATGGCTTTATGATCTTTCAGAAGTGCAGGCCATATATTTATTTCCTGTAATATTGGCTTTCTCTATTCTAGGTTCTGTATTAGGAACGTTCCTGAGTAAGCCTACAGATATTGAAGTTTTAAAGTCATTTTACACAAATGTAAGACCCTGGGGATGGTGGGAGCCAGTTTATAAAGTATTAAAAGTTGAAGATCAGGCATTCGAGAAAAATAAAGACTTTGGAAAAGATATGGTAAACTGTATTATCGGAATCGTTTGGCAGTCGAGTATGATTCTGCTTCCAATTTATTTCATCATTAGAGATTATCCAAAAGCGGGTGTG
>CBFGNY010000323.1:0-3464 GCA_965650235.1 uncultured Flavobacterium sp.
ACCAGTTGTTTCTTAATATTATACTATCAGAAACTGCAGTAACTTTTAAAAAGTTGTTTTCATATTCAATTTTAATATTTAAAGCACTGTCAGTTTCAGAATATTTACTGATATCATTGAAAAAATACTGCAATAATAACTTTACCCGTAATACATCTATGGCAATAAAATTAGGAGAATTGTCTATTTCACAATTTAAATTTACCTGATTACGCTGCAGTTCTTTTTTAAACTTTTCAATACTGCTCTTTAAAACAGGAAACAGATTAACTGCAGATTTCTTTATGGGACCAATGTCTTTAACATAACTTAGATAATTCCATTCTGAAATGAGATTAGCCAGTTTACCTGATTGCAAAAGTAAATCCCTTTGCGCTTCACTATCTTTTTTGTACGTATTTGAAATTTTAATTATTCTGGCTATTGGATCCTGAAACTCTGCGAGCATGAACGTTTTAAATTTTTCAATTTCAAAATTTTCGTTTTTAAGACCGCTATGGAGTTTTAAAAGTTTTTCTTTCTGCTCTGATATTTTTTTGTTCTTTTCATCCAGTTTTTCATTAATGGATTTCAAATCTTTTTTCTGATTTTCAATAATTGCAGTACGGGCCTGAATTTTTGACAAGAGATACTTTTGTTTCGCTGCAGCGGCTTTATTTTTAAAATAAATCAGGAGCATACAGCTGATTAGCATAAAAAGGGATAACAAAATATAAAACAGAATTGTTTCATAAAATGCTTTACTGATATGCAGCGTAAAAAATACAGGTTTAGCGATTCCATTTTCCCCTTGTTTAATCAAAAAGTGGTAATCTCCAGAAGATAAATTGGCATATTCAATTTTCTTTGTATCTGTCAGTAAACTCCAATTTTTATCTCTTCCTTCTAATTTATAATAGATTTTAGTTTTCTGTTCTTTGGGAAATCCAATAGGAATTATTTCAATTTTTAATTCATTATTACTGAAGCCTTTTTTTATTATGGGCAAATAATTTTCGCTGCCATCTACCCGTATTTTGATTTTTGCATTATAACTATCAGAATGAATGGTTTTAGGATTGAAATAATTAAGTCCGTTTACACCTCCAAAATACAAATGCCCTTTAGTATCCTGATAATAGGCTCCTTCTGAAAATTCTGTTGCCTGCCATCCATGATTTGGATTAAAGGAAGTAACCTTACAATTACTTTTGGCAATGGATGCTATTCCTTTTGTGGTACTAATCCAAACTTTATCTCCATTATCGATAAGACCGTAAACCATGTGGCTTGGAAGACCATCTGCCTCTGTAATATTTTTAATCAGGCCCTTATTTTTATTATAAATACTGACACCTCCTAAGGAAGCAATCCAATAATTATCTGTAGTCTTATCGATCAGGACAGCATAAACACTATTACCTAAGATACCCTGTTGTTCTGAAATTTGATCTATACGGTTAGTTTCTAAATCAAAAACGATAACCCCATCGTTTTCAGTAGCCAGAATTAAGTCCTGCTTATTGTTTCTGACACATCTGATATGGTATTTATTTAGTGCCTTTTGCCCTTTAAAGCTCTCAAATTTTTGAGTTTTTAAATTGAATTTAGCCACACCTCCCCAACACCCTATCCAAAGCTGTTTATTTTTATCCTCATAAATAGAATAAGACCTGTTGTTGGGCAGCTCTTTGATATTAGCAGCCTCATAACAGGTGTACTTTGCACCAGAAATACATATAATTCCTTTATACGTTCCTGCCCAGATTGTTCCGTCACTTGCAGTAAACAAATTTCTGACTCTTTCCCAATCGGGATCTAAAGCTGCTTCTTTTATTTTATACTTTTCATATGTATGACTTTCTTCATTGTAGTAATAGAGTCCGTTTGTGTAATAACCCAGCCAGGTTTTTCCATTTGCGTCTTTTGTAATAGCCCTAATAGTTTCTGTTGGTAAATTGGGATGTTTTACAGGATGAGGTACTATTGAGTTTATTTTTTCAGAACCCCGGTAAGCCATGCTCAATCCCCCATCTTTCTGACCTAGCCAAATATTTCCGAAAGCATCTTCGTGAAGCGTCTCTATTTCATCGCTCTTAAATGAATAAGGTAAATATAAATCAGAAGTAAAATGCTGAATATTTTCACTCTTGTCATTAGCAATGATATAGAGTCCGTTTTTTTGAGTGGCATACCAAATATTTCCTGCCTTATCCTTTAAAACATCATTGATAATCAGTTTAGGATACTTTTTTAACAAGATGCTTTTTAAGCTTTTGGTGTCTGTTTTTTTTATGGAATTGTAAGGTATTGCAAAAAAAGCTCCTGCTTTAAATTCATAGTAAGCAGTACTTGTTTCTACTACAATATTTCCTTTTTTAGAAATTTGAAAGTTTTTTGGAATGTCTTTGAAGCTGAATTTTTTAAATTCACCATTTCCGAGATATCTATTGACATCACCTTCATTAGTAATTAACCAGATAAAGCCTTTATTGTCCCTGGCTAGTTTTGTGATATAATTACTGGAAATTGTTTTAGGATCATCAAAATTATGCTTAAAGATTTTAAAATTATGGCTATCATAATAATTCAATCCATCCCAGGTCGCAATCCAGAGCCCTCCGTCTTTGTCGTTTTCAATATCAATTACCGAATTATTAGACAGCCCCTGAGTTGTGGTAAAATTCTCAAATTTTATTTGCTGTCCAAATGACTTCATTGTAATAAACCATACTACAAATAACCTTGTAACCATTTTTTTGTTTTTAGTTTACAAGGGTACAATGACAAGTTTACTATAACATAAATTGTATGTTAAGTTTAAAATTAGTGGAATATTTATTTCAAAATGATTTCTAAAATTAACAAGGTCGAAGAATTTCGTAAATTGTAACTTTAGCAGAATTCTTAACTAAATTATTCCTTAGGCTAAAATGGAAACCATTCAGCATAATTAAAAAGTCCTTCAAAAACTTGAAGGACTTAATTATATAATCAATATAACAGGATAATAAATTTATTCAGAAGCGAGAATAGCAATCTTCAATGCCTCGACAGCATCCTCCACTGTTACAGTCAGTTGGTGGTCTTTATTTTCTATTTTTTGAATCAGGTCATTCAGAGTCGATTGCACGCCTTCACCGTATACTTCACCCTTGTTTTGTGGAATTTCAAAAGTACCCGACACCATTTCATCAACATCATAACCAATTCCTCCACAATATGTCAATTCTTTGTTAGTTGCGACAGATGGATCAGATGCGCCCCAGCCTTCCGGTCTGGATACATCTCTAAGATTATCAAGAGCTTCAGCCTTGCCTATCTCCCACCCTGGAATCTTTTTTAATTCTTCTTTACTCTGTTCATTCACCATTGCTTTTATAGTTCCTTTCAAAGGAATCCAACCTTCAACCTCGGCGACTACCAGGTGAAGGGCTCGCCCAAGGGGCTTGGTCCGAACTTGGACCAGGTTTATCGGCGATTGC
>CBFGNY010000324.1:0-3407 GCA_965650235.1 uncultured Flavobacterium sp.
ACTGGAATTAGCTTGGGAATTGACGGATACGCCTGAAAATACAGAACCTTTCCAAAAAAATGAATTTATAATTGAAAACTATCTCACGAAAGATTATTCATGGTCTTTTGTAAAAGAAATGCTAAGCGGTTATATTAATATTGCGGCATCTGATTCTGTTTTTGACAAGGAATATAACGACCAACAGGCATTTAAATATACCCTTGATAAACTCAACGTAAAGGATGATTTTTTTGCTTTTGATATTCAGAGTTCGGTTACTGCCTGCTTTAAGAAAACTGACAACCATGTTTCAGATACTATTTGGCTGATACATACAGATTCTGATCAAATCTATGATATGAAAATTAAACTCGAAGAATATTTGAATTTAGCGTATCAGGCAAAATGCTTAAAAAATTGGCAACTTATTTACCTCTTTGGAAAAAAAGCTTCGGAATATGAACTTATGAAACGATTTATTCCTTTCATTTTCAAACACATTAAAACAGATTTAGATGCATTTGACATAAATACAAACGAAAAACATTAAGCTATAAAATCTAATTAGTTTATTAACCCAAAAAACATTAGTCATGCAAAAAACATTCTACCAAAAAGAGCTGCTTATTAAAGCTCTACAAAAAAGAAAAGGAGTAAATAATAACAAAAAGGACGTTGAAAAAATTCAGTCCTGGCTTAATTTATTTGCTATGCAAAATCCAGGCTCAGGAACAGCAACGGGCATAGATGGTGATTTTGGGCCTGCAACAGAAAAAGCTGTACTTAATTTTCAAAAATTCAACAGCTTAACCCAAACTGGGGTTGTAGATCAAAACTTATTCGACAAACTCGCATCGCCTCTCAAAAAAGCTTTCGAAGATCCTGTATCTGGCAATAATTTGCGGGAGTTGGTTCTGAATACTGCCAAAAACCATCTTAAAAACCGTCCTTTTGAACTTGTAATCAACAATCAAAGTAATTCAGGACCATGGGTGCGGAGTTATATGGACGGACATGAAGGGGCCGCGTGGTTTTGGTGCATGGGATTCGTTCAGGCTATTATTGACCAGGCAGCTTCTGTTCAGGGCAAAAACTTCAAAACCCTGATGCCGTTAACCTATAGCTGCGATACTGTAGGTACAACTGGTCTTCAAAAAAATATATTGAAACGTTATCAGGCAGCAAGGACTAATCCTACCCTGATAAAACCTGCAGATATATTTCTGATTCAAAAAACACCAAACGATTGGTTCCATACCGGAATTGTAACTGCAGTTCATGGTGATATAATTGAGACTATTGAAGGCAACACCAATTCTGATGGTTCTCATAATGGAAACGCTGTTATGAACAGAATCAGAAATTTTAAGAAATCTAAAATTGACTTTTTTTCAATCGAACCATTAATATAACGTATGGAAAATGTATTCAACCATCTAAAAAACCAATTCATATTTCAGCTTGACCATGTTTTTCAAGTCGAAATTCCAATGGAAAAACCTGTTTTAAATCAACAGAATTCAACTGGATTTGTCAACGAATTCATTATCGAAAATAAGCTTACGGAAGTTGATATTCTTCTATTGGGGTTAGCTCTTGTTCCTCATCTTAAACCCGATTTCCTTAGCTCGATTATTGCCGAATATTTGCCTAATGGTGGTGAATTACCAGAGTTTGGCGGAATAAAAACCAAGAACCATCGCGGCATTTTACCAACCGGTGAAACGGCTCAGTTTTTAATTGCTGGAAATGATCTGGAAGCCAGGATTGCCTTTTATAATTATTTGCACAATCAGTCTTTTCTTTATCAAAAAGGAATCATCAAGATAGAGTCAGTTCTAAATGGCGAACCCAGACTAAGCGGTCTGTTTATTTTAGAAGAGGAATACATCGAAAAATTCATTACAGGAAAAATCCTGAAACCTCAGCTCAGCAGTATTTTCCCTGCACAATTAATCGAAACCCAATTAGACTGGAACGATTTGGTGTTGAATTTTAATACCTTAAATCAGATTAAAGAAATAGAAACCTGGCTCAAATTCAATGAAATTTTGCTTCATGAATGGAATATGAAAGCCAAGATAAAACCCGGTTTCAGGGTCATGTTTTACGGTGCGCCGGGAACCGGAAAAACACTTACGGCTTCACTACTGGGAAAATACACCAAAAGAGATGTTTATCGAATTGATTTGTCTATGGTAATCTCGAAATACATTGGCGAAACCGAAAAAAATCTTTCTTCGCTTTTTGACAAAGCAGCTGATAAGGATTGGATTCTCTTTTTTGATGAAGCGGATGCCGTTTTCGGAAAAAGAACAAACGTCAGGGATGCTCATGATAAATACGCCAATCAGGAAGTTTCGTATTTGCTGCAGCGTATCGAAAATCATCCCGGATTGGTTATTCTGGCTTCTAATTTTAAAACGAATATTGATACGGCATTCACACGAAGATTTCAATCTATCATTGAGTTTGAAGTACCTTCCTATAATGAACGTTTACAACTCTGGAAGAACAACTTGCCAAAAGGAATTAAAATTGCTGAGGATGTAAACCTTAATGAGCTTTCAAAAAAATATGATATTACCGGTGCCAATATTGTCAACATTATTCAATATGCCTGCCTGCGAACATTGGAAGACGAAAACGAAAACATTAACCTTAATCACCTCCTTCAGGGTATAAAAAAAGAATATGCGAAAGAAGGAAAAATGATGTAACCGACGGTCAGACATATTACTATAAAAGCATACATCTGCCAATAAAATTATTTAATGACAGATGTACTAACAAATCAAATTTCGACTAAATTCTATTTCATTGTATACGAAATACTATTAGCTTCACAAAGCCTAAAGTATCCTAACGCAAAATCATTTGTCTCTTTAGTGTTGACAATATTCCCTCTTATATTACCAGGTGTTGTACCAAAAGGATTTGCACTTGATGCTTCAAAAATTAAATTCATATAATTGTAAAAGTTTTTCGAAATTCCACGATGCACGATTTGAACAGTTTTTCCCGGTTTTAAATCTGTATCTGAAAATTCGTCTTTTATTTCGTTACCGTTGTACAAATCATCGTTTGACATTAAAGTATAAGGAATTTTCAAAAAATCGGTTGTAAAATACGAAAGGTAAAAATTTTGCTGATCAGCCGGATCGTCATAATAAATGGAGAGCACCAATAAGTCCGGACCCGATATGTCTGGTCTGTATTCTTGTTCTATTTTCTTAATTGGTGTTACAGAAGTCATTTTTTCTACTGCAGTAAAACTTTTTCCTTCAACATCTACAAAAAGAGTATACTCCATATTTAGAACCGGAACGAAATCGTTACAAATATAAGAACCCGGTTCTTTTTCTGTAAAAGTAAAAACAACACCTTCACTACTTTCAACACGTACCTGCGCTCCCGAAACTTTT
>CBFGNY010000325.1:0-3384 GCA_965650235.1 uncultured Flavobacterium sp.
AATATTATCTTCGATTTTTTCTCAATCAATATTGCCAACTCCATAATTTTTTGTGCCTGTTGTTATGAAACAATCGCGATGTTATCATTACTTCAAAAAAACGCAAAAAAAAATTATAGGGTGCAAATAGGAATTACTATCGCTGCTATAGTAGTTTTCAATCTCGCAACTTTATTAGGAGCCACAACAAATACCCGTATAATAGTTGGCTCTATGGGAATAGTTGCTATTTATTTACCGCCAACAATACGTTATTTCACAGAAAAACGGCAAACCGTTTTCAGGACTTTTTATGTGCTTTGCTATATCGGACTTGAAATTCTTATTGTGATACGGGCCATCTATCGATATTTCTATCCGCAGAATGATTTATTTACCTATGATCTTCTGGAAAGTTTGTATAGCATTTCTTTATTTTTATTAGCACTTATTGGAATAATAGGATTTTTGCTGCTCGTAAAAGAAAAGCAAGACCTTAAGATTAAGAAACTTTTAGACGACAAAAACCAATTTTTTTCTATTATATCCCATGATTTGAGAGGACCATTAGGATCAGCTGTTTCTCTTTCAGAGTTATTAGTTGAAGATATAGAACAATACAGTCGGGAAGAAATCAGGGAAGTATCAGAAGTGTTGCATCAATCGAACAAAAATGTTTACAAATTGCTGGAAAATCTATTGGAATGGTCACGAGTGCAAACTGGAATGATTGTTTTTAGTCCAAAAAAAATAGTTTTAAACACATTGGTTCAAGAAAATATTGAACTAAACAAAAATGCAGCCTTAAATAAAAATATAAACCTCTTATTTGAATCGGCAGAACTTATCGAAATTAATGCTGATAAAAATATGATTGACACCATTTTACGCAATTTATTGAGTAATGCGATTAAATTTACTGAGAAAAATGGCGAAGTTAAAGTAAGACTGCAAAAAACGAATCAAAAAGTAGAAATAGCTATCACGGATAACGGAATTGGAATTCCTGATGATATAAAAGAAAAATTGTTTAAAATTAATAGAAAAGTAATCCAAAAAGGAACAGAAAATGAAACCGGAAGCGGACTGGGATTATTACTTTGCAGTGAATTTGTAAAAATACACCAAGGTCAAATTTGGGCGGAAAGCAAACACGGAAAAGGGAGTGTTTTTAAATTTACGCTGCCATTGGTGTAAAATTAATTAATTGCAAGTAAAATAATTTGTATAAATCAAATGGCAAAATAATATTATTTGAATACCTAATTCACTTTAGCAAATCTTCCTTTCGCAATTCAAACCCATATTTTACCAATTTCCAAAAAACAGAAGAATCTGATGTAATCGGAATCCTCTCAGAATTACTTCCTGAAATTTCATTAATTGGCAAATGCAAAACTGCATAACAATAATCCAATACCTCTATACTTGTAAAACTTTGCCTGAATTCAGGACGTAATTCAGTGCTGTTAATAAAACAAACGTTTCCTTCTGTTTCTTTTTCACTTATAAATTGTAAACCCAGACAATCTCCCACTTGATTGATAATTTCTGGGTTTAGTATAATTCCTTCGTTACCTTCTCTTTTATCTATAAATTCCAAATCAGAAAGATTAAAATAGGATTTATTGTTATCTGCTAAAATCTCAATGACGGTATTTTTCAAATCTGCATAATCTGAATGCTTACCTATGTTTACTGAAATAGATAAGGTTTTTATTTTGTCAAGATATTGTTGGATTGTTATCATAAAGATTCTACATATTCCTTCTATACTGCCCGCCTACTTCAAACAAAGCCGAAGTAATCTGACCCAGTGAACAAACCTTTGTAGCTTCCATCAAATGATCGAATAAATTTTCGTTTTTAATGGCTGCTTCCTGTAGTTTGTTTAAATGCTCGTTTACTTTTGCTTCGTGAAATTGATGCAGGTTATCCAGCATCGTAATTTGATATTGTTTTTCTTCTTCGGTGGCACGAATTACTTCTGCGGGAATTACCGTTGGAGAACCTTTTGAACTTAAGAAGGTATTTACACCAACAATTGGGAAATCTCCGTTGTGTTTCAGGGTTTCGTAATACAAACTTTCTTCCTGAATTTTAGAACGTTGGTACATCGTTTCCATAGCACCAAGGACTCCGCCTCGTTCTGTGATTCGGTCGAACTCCTGTAAAACAGCTGCTTCTACCAAATCTGTTAATTCTTCGATGATGAAGGATCCCTGAATTGGATTTTCGTTTTTCGCCAGACCTAATTCTTTATTGATAATCAACTGAATCGCCATAGCACGACGTACCGATTCTTCTGTTGGTGTCGTAATCGCTTCATCATAAGCATTCGTATGCAATGAATTACAGTTGTCATAAATCGCATATAAGGCCTGCAAAGTCGTTCTGATATCGTTAAAATCAATTTCCTGAGCGTGCAACGAACGTCCGGAAGTCTGAATATGGTATTTCAGCATTTGTGCTCTTTCGTTGGCTCCGTATTTGTTTTTCATGGCTTTCGCCCAAATTTTACGTGCCACACGACCAATAACTGAATATTCAGGATCTACTCCATTGGAGAAGAAGAATGATAAATTGGGTCCAAAATCGTTGATGCTCATGCCACGGCTCAGGTAATATTCCACGTAAGTGAAACCATTTGAAAGCGTAAAAGCCAACTGTGTAATTGGGTTCGCTCCCGCCTCTGCAATATGATATCCTGAAATCGAAACTGAATAAAAATTACGAACGTTTTTGGTAATAAAATATTCCTGAACGTCGCCCATTAATCTCAAGGCAAATTCGGTCGAGAAAATACAGGTATTTTGTGCCTGATCTTCTTTTAAAATATCCGCCTGAACCGTTCCGCGAACCTGCGATAAGGTTCTGGCTTTTATTTCATTATAAACTTCCAAAGGCAAAACCTGATCTCCGGTAACGCCCAAAAGCATTAATCCTAAACCATTGTTTCCTTCCGGTAAATCACCCTGGTATTTTGGACGTTCTAATCTGTTTTCTTTATATATAGTGTTGATTTTTTCGTCAACTTCTTTTTCTAAATCGTTCTCCTTAATATAATACTCACATTGCTGATCGATTGCGGCATTCATAAAAAAGCCCAGCAACATGGGCGCTGGCCCGTTGATGGTCATACTTACCGATGTTAAAGCATGTACCAAATCGAAACCGGAATACAGTTTTTTGGCATCATCCAGACAACAGATTGAAACTCCTGCATTACCGATTTTTCCGTAAATGTCAGGACGAATATCGGGATCGTTTCCGTATAAAGTCACACTGTCAAAAGCTGTCGAAAGCCGTTTTGCGGGCAATCCTGCGCTCACATAATGAAAACGTTTGTTGGTTCTTTCGGGTCCGCCCTCGCCCGCAAACATTCTTGACGGATCTTCGCCTTCA
>CBFGNY010000326.1:0-3370 GCA_965650235.1 uncultured Flavobacterium sp.
TTAGGACAGGCATCATCTTTGTCTAAAACTCTATCTCCGTCAGTATCTGGCCAAGGACAACCTTTATTTTCAACTGGACCGGCAATTGCAGGACAAGCATCAACATTATCCAACAAGGTATCTCCCTCAGTTGCTTTCCAAGGTCAGCCTTTATTTTCTACATGACCGGCAATTTACGGACAAACATCATCTTTATCAAAAACCTTATCTCCGTCAGTATCAGGCCACGGACATCCATTGTTTTCTGCAGGACCCGCTACTTTTTTACAAGCATCCTCTTTATCTATAACGCCATCTCCATCAGTATCTTTAAATTTCTTTTGATAAACCGGAATTTTAATTCCAAGATGAAAATCAGCCGCTTTGGATTCTTTTGAAATCAAATTGCTTACTACTGAACCAGAGCCAATAAAGAAAGCTCCCAAACGTAATCCTGAACCAACCTGCATTCCGCTGTATTCCATCCATGTCATTGGCACATAAAAACTAAACCATCTGCTTTCGTAACGAGGTGTCAGGCTTACCCTGTCAGCAATGCTTACCGCATTTAATTTTGTATCTGAAACCATGCTAATATCTCCATTAAGGTTCAGATAGAATTTGTTATGAATATTCCAGTCTACATCAGCATGAATTGCAGTTGGCAAATTTGTCTTTGCCCCTTTTGATGTTGAAATTGGAGTATAATTATCATTTAGAAAATCATATAAATTATCTGCATCTTCAATCATTTGCTGGGTAACAGTACCATTAATATCATACGTGTCCAGTTTTGATTTTTCATAATTTATTGATCCAATGTCAGTAACAGATAATCCAAAACGCAATTTGTATTTATTTAAGTCTCTAAAATTATTATCCGCTGGTTTTGCATTATTCAAATCATATTTATCATAATCCGGTCTCCACTCATATACAAGTCCAAGGTCAAAGCCAAAGCCTCTGGAAGCACTATCAAATTCATAGTCTTCGTTTTCTTCCCAATCCTGACTAGCCCCAATTGTAAGCTGACCTGTTGTTGTTAAAACTCCATTTTCCGGATTAACAAGATCTTCCTGAAAATCAACTTCTACATTTTTTCCCTGAATGTAACCGTTGGTTCCACCTTGCAGGTACTTTGCAGTTAAACCTCCTTTTAAAAAGTGCTGATTATTTTGATACAAAACTGCTGCATACGAAATTCCTAATTCTCCCCATGTATTTGAGGCACCATTTGGACTGCCAGCATTTAAATTGAAATCATCAGATTCTTCAAGACCTTCTTTTACCTGATCTACTAAGTTTCCGTTAATACTTCTTAAATTGGTAACTGACCTTGCTCTTGTAAATACTGCCAAAGTGTGTTTTGGAGCAATATTAAACATGAAAGAAGGTCCCATTATATCAAAATTAATAAGGCCATTGTTTGCATTTGAAGGAGTCATTTTTGACTGACTGTCAAAATCATAACCATCCTTAAAAACATCAAAAAGTTTAACGCCGTACAGATCATTGCTAACCGAACCACTAACAGAAAATAAGTTAATATCTGTTTTAAAACGAGAATCAGCTATTGACGCCGGGTTAAAAAGTACGCTTTGTACTCCGGCATAATTATCATGAAAATAGCCTGAATAAGATTGCGCTTTAGCCGCAAAAGAAGTCAACAAAATAAATAAAATAAGTAATTGTTTTTTCATTAAATCGAGGTTTTAAGTTTTATTTGGCGGCAAAACTACAATAATAGATTTAAAAACATGTTATTAAATCATGGAATTGATGTAACAACTTTAACAAATTATGTCAAAAAACACTTTAAAAATAAAAATGTGAATTATGCAACAGTTTCTATAATTAATGTAACACAAAAGCCATACATAATTATCAATTTTACTTCATATAAAACATATAAAAAACAAGTCATGAATAATACTGAAATAAAAGGAAACTGGAATGAGTTTAAAGGCAAACTGAAACAAAAATATGCTGATCTAACTGACGATGATTTGTTATATGAAGAAGGAAAAGAAGATGAAATTTACGGAAAAATTCAGCAAAAATTAGGTAAAACAAAAGAAGAATGGGATGAAATTGTATCAAATTTATAAATCCCGTCAAATTAAAACATCTTACCGTCTAACTTAAATTAGGCGGTATTTTTTTGATTTTCAAACTTTAAAGATTTTGATTTCCTAAAAGCGTGGATTTAATCAAAAAACCCAAATAAATTAATTATCTTTATAACCATATTTTTACAAAATGAAATTATTTATAAAATTTGATATTAATACAATTTGTACCCTTTTTCTAAAACAAAAACTAGAGGAACAAAATTTAAATTTTTCCACTTTAGGATTTGGAGAAATTGAACTTGAAGAAAATCTTAGCACCGAAGCCTTAGATGTACTTAAGAATGATTTAAGCCCTTTTGGTTTTGAAGTAGTAGAGAATCAAAAGAGTGTTTTAGTGCAAAAAATTAAAGATGCCATAATTGAATTAGTGTACACAGATGACAATAATAACTTTAAAAGTTCAGCTTATTTAGCTGATAAATTAAATCACAGTTATGGTTATTTATCAAATGTATTTTCTGAAGTAACTTATTCATCAATTGAAAATTTTATAATTATTCAAAAAATTGAAAGAGCAAAACAACTAATGATTGTAAATGAAATGAGTTTGACCGAAATTGCTTTTTTACTGAATTATTCGAGTGTTGCACATTTAAGTACTCAGTTTAAAAACACAACCGGAATAACACCTTCAGCATTTCTGAGAATTATAAAAAAAAGAAGAGAAAATTTAAAATAAATCCAAATACCCCTTAATCAATGCAGAAAAACGCATTACACATTTTATTAGCCGACGATGACGAAGATGACAGACTTTTTTTTAAAGATGCTTTTGAAGAAGTAAAAGTACAAACCAAAGTCGATTTTGTTTTCGATGGTTTACAGTTAATGGAACATTTAATGAATCCGGATACAAAATTGCCTGATATTTTATTTCTGGATTTGAATATGCCTAAAAAAACCGGTAAAGAATGTTTGATAGAAATAAAAAAAACAGAGCATCTCAAAAACCTGATAATTGCAATTTATTCAACATCTTCATCAGATGAGGATATTGAAGATACCTTTATTGAAGGAGCTAATATTTATATCAAAAAGCCGAGTGATTTCAATGCACTTAAAAAAATTATTAATGAAGTTATAACACTAAATTGGCATTATCACACCTCAGGATTAAACCGGGATAATTTCTTGTTGAGCCTTAAATAATTGCAATAATAATGAAATGGATACCTAAGTTTAATTCCTCAAATTATTTGAGAGTTATTTTTATAATAGCTATTTTCAAATAAAATGATTTCCAGTACAAAAAACATTTA
>CBFGNY010000327.1:0-3338 GCA_965650235.1 uncultured Flavobacterium sp.
AACTGATCTCCTTTTTTAGTCAAAATACCGAAACTGAAAGGAATTATTGTTTCTGATGCATTCAGGATATTTTGTTCTGTTTCGAATCCAAAAACTTCCCAAAAAGGACTTTTATCTTTGTTGATATTCCACAAATTAGTGTCAAAAGAATTAAATTCAGTGGCTGGTACCGGTTCAATAAAAACTTTTTTGACTGATGAATTGGTCAGGTATTGTCTAAACGACTGAATTGCCCAAAAATCAATACTCAGTTTTGTTTTTATTTCGTGAAAAATATAATTTTTAAGATCATACGTTTCATTTGTGCTTTGCATGTAATTTGCCCAGCGCGCTATGATTTTGTAGATAGTATTAAGATGATCAAATAATTTATTTAAGGCTTTTGAATCCAGGTTGTCTTCGGAATCTTTTTGTGCTGGTTTTTGAATCTCAGTACAAATCGTTTTGTAGGCATTGTATAGGTTTTTATAATTTGTTTTGGATATCGAAGCCATTAAAAACACAGGATCTTTCAGTAAAAAGGGATTCCAGTTTCCTTCAATCGTATTGCTGTCATTATAAAAATTGATTAGTTTGCTAAATTCTGAAACAAAATATATCCAGTCCTGCTCAGTCCTTCCGTCAATTAAATGCGGATTTGGAACGAGTGATTCGTTACGTGAATTGATGGCGCTATTTTGATCAACTGCAATCATTATTTTACGGCTAGGTTGGTTCCTTCTTTTAAATGAAAAGGAAAAACATAATTATGTCTGGTGTTTGTTTGTGCGTAGAGGTAAATAATTAGTATTTCGATGGTACCATTTATTATATCTGTTGCCGCCACACGTACTTCCTGAACGACTATTCTGGGTTCATAACGCAATAAGGAAAACTGAATAGTTTCTATAATTTCCCCTTTTAGGGTATTGTCAATTTTTCTAAACATAAATTGCTGCAATCCGGACCCAAAATTGGCTTCCAGAGTGCGTTCTCCTTTGCGGGTATTCAAAATGATATTGATAGATTCGTTTATATTGGTTTCGTTTGCCGAGATACTCACTTGGTGATTACCCGCAGAAAAAGACACAGGAAACGACCATCCTGAACCCAAAAAAACATTCTCTTTTTTATCGGCTATTTTATCCACCTATCATTACATTAAATGCTCCAAGGACAATTGATCCCCCGTGAGCGGTTTGATCTCCAATTCTTGCGGCGGGCATTCCGCCTATCATTACTGTCGCCGATCCTTTTATTATCGAATCCGGCGGTCCTACACAAACCAACATATCGCCAACTCTTGCTGCCGGCAATCCTGCTATTAAAACGGTTGGTTCTCCCGGACCAACAATGGGCCCGCCAACATGCGGAATAGGAGGTACTGCCGGAGTCTGCATCGGGCATTCGTGAAAATCTGTAAGTCTTGCTGCTGGTGGCATATTATTAGGTTTAGGTTGTTTGTTGTTTGTTGTTTGTTGTTGGTTTTTAGTTTTTATGTTGTTGATAAGCTGAATTCGATTTCTTCAACTTTTAAATGTTGATGTAATTAGTTTTTGATAATATTTCGTCAGTTGTAGGTATAATTCACTATAGAAAATTAATTGTACCAAACAGATTAATAAAAGCCAACCAACAACTAAAAACCACAAACCATCAACTAATTAATCATTACCATTGCGCCTTTTAGCGTTAATTGCATTCCTCCGGAAACCTGAGCCATTTGACCGCCCTGAGCAGCATACTGCATGTCTGCTGATTCTTTGATATTCAATCCTTTGGTGGCAACGTCGCCTCCGCTTGATTCAATTGTAATTCCCTGCATTCCTTTTATGCTCACCTTTTCCTGAGCAGATATGTTGATGCTTTTTTGGCTGGACATATCAATACCGCTGCCGGAGATGACTACACTATTCTGATTTTCATCTTTAATGGTGATTTGCTTGTCTTTATCGCTGATAATAATGGTGTTTTTATTAGGTGTGGCAACCGTCCAGATCTTATTTTCATCATCAAATTCTACTGAAATTCCGGATTTGGAAACAATAGCTTTTATTGAATTTTTTTCATTAGGTGCTAAATCTGTAAAAGGTTTATTTTTGATTCCGCTGTATAAACTTCCCAGAATCACGGGATAACGGGGATCTTCGTTCAAAAAACCAAGAATCACCTCATCTCCAACTTCGGGTAAAAAAAATGCTCCGGCTCCGTTGGTCGAATAAAAATTAGAAAGCCTCGCCCAGATTCCGGCACCATTCGTATCAAATAAGGGAACATCTACCAGAATTCGATATTGCGAATCTGGATCATCAAAGATCTTTTTTACGGTAGCATTAAACAAACCTCTTGCTCCCGGCAAAAGACCGGAAGCGGGAGGCGACATCACATCTGGTTCTTCAGTAAACCAAAAAGGTGAAAGTCCGAGAGAAACCTGAGATATCCAGTTTCCCTGAGATAAATCATGAACAACCCCCGAAATAATATAATCTCCATTAAATCGGTCTCCAAGACCATTAAAAGTCATGTATTTTCCCGGATCGATTAAATTTGTTCCCTGAAATTTAGCATCGCCAATTATTTTAGAATATTCACTTTTGGTGATTTGGGCTTTTGACCAATTGGTTAAATCAGCAGTTTCCAACGGTGCGGACGTTTGCAATTGAAAAGTGGAGAGTCCAATAACTTCAGATAATTTTTTTGATGATAAATTTCCGGCTCCTGTAATATTTGGAGAGGCTTCCCCATTTGCAATTGCCTGATTTTTATAGTCCCAGGTATTAGAAGTGACGTTTCCTATTTGCGTTGTGGCATTTAGTTTGGCATTAAACTCCAAAAGATTGTTTCCATAAGTCACAGTCAGAACCGATGTTGTATTGCTGTCCGGAGCATTAACAGAAACTTTTCCGTTTATCGTAGTTACGATTAATCCGTTTGCTTCGGCAAGGGCCAAAATATAATCCCAGTCGGTTACATAATATTGTACCTGTTCTGGCCACTTTGTAGCAGTAGCAGTCACATCAGCAGACAATCCATAAGTACCGATAATGGAAGAAATGATATCACTGTCTTTTTGATTAGAATACGTAAGGCTTTTTCTTCCCACAATCATTTTTACTGCGGCATCCCTGCATTCTATTTCCAGGGCTGATCCAACAAACTCATCAATACGAATGGATTGTGCCATAATCAAACCCGAAAAAATAACAGTGTTTGTACTATCATATCCAGCTTCTATACTGACAGTTGCGCCGGGAACGAAAGTCGAAGAGGAACTTGCGTCAAAAGTTCCGGTATTGGCTTCTCCGTCCAGAATTACAATTTTTGCGATAGCGATCCTGTTTACTTTTTTTTCGATGTGA
>CBFGNY010000328.1:0-3294 GCA_965650235.1 uncultured Flavobacterium sp.
TAAGAAGGATTTACAGGTGGAAATATTAATTTGCTGATACCGCTCAGATCTCTAAATTTATTCAGGTTGTTAAATTGTGCCACTTGTATGTAAAGCGAGTCATCATTCCAGGTTTGCAAGCATAGTTGAGGTAAAGACATTCCCTCTGATACATTGACAATATGTGTCAGATCCGGTGATTTTGGGGCATCAATCATCGTTACCGTTTTAGGGGAAATATATTGGCTGAATGCCAAAGATATTTTTGCCCGCAACGGACTTCCGTCAGGTTTAAATAAAGTGTATGAAATATCTATAGAGTCCAGAACACCATTGAAAGTAATATTTTGTCCCCATTGTACCTTTACGAAATTGGGACGGTGAATTTTACCGTTATATGTGTAAATGATCGTTTCCAGGGATTTTATTTCCTGTGCCATATCAATACGTTTTGTATCGACAATACCCGTACAGTCTATGATGATTTCAAAACTTAATTTATCGCTGGGCGTACTTTTATATTTTTGGGATGCCGAGCTTGTGGCAGGAGCCTGCTGTTCGTTATATTCAATGCTTTTTTGTACTTTTATGGTATCCGGATTAATCATAAACACATACGGATTTCCTGAGAATTTGTTTTGAAATTCCTCATCCGTATATCCTGTTATTTTCATCAATTCCAGACTTGCCATTATTTTTTAATTTTTAACGTTTATAGCTATTCTCCTGATTTTTTTCGGCAATCAGCCTTTTACATTCTTCCAGTACCTGTTTTCTTGAAACCGACAATTCTTTTTCTTTTACAGCAGAAGAATTTCTCGTATTTGTACTTACGATTTCGGTTTTGATAATGAGTTCCCTTATTTCTATTGGCATAATTGTTAAGTAAAAAGTTTATCAAATTTTGTGTCTGAAGAAATATCAAAATAGGTATAAGCCAGTTCAATAGATTCTATTGCAATACCGCTTTCCTGAGAGTTTAAGTCAGAAATTGCATATTTTACAGGATAAGCATTATTAAAAGTCCATTGCATGCACACAATACCGCTGGCATTAAGCAGACTCAAAATCACATTATGAGGCTGAATCGTAGTTGATAATCCCTGATCGATACAGTTTGCACACCAGTTGACCAATTGAGACCCGACAGGAACGACGGCTCTTTTAAGGACTAAGTTCTGGGTGTTAGAAACGGTTGGGAGGCGGTATTTAAAACGGTTTTCGCCTCCGCAAACGATTTCTTCAACACTTAATTCCTTTGAGATTCCTGATACCTCTTTGAAAGCTGCATCTACACCGGAAAAAGAAAGTGTAAAATAAAAGCTAACCGGATAATCACTACTTACCGCCATTTTTGATGATGAGCTGTTCGTGTGCAATTTCAATAGTATCTACCGCAACCTCGTTTCCATCCGATTTTAAATCGGTACTGGTAATTTTGGTTGGCCAGGCATTATTTAAGGTCCACTGCATGGTTACACCGCCTTTTTCGTCTAATAATTTTATCAAAACAGTTCTCCTTTTGATTGTGTTCATCACCACCTGCTGATGCCAGTCCCAAAAAGTATTGTCGTTTACAAAAATGCCTCGTTTCATAGTCACGTTTCCGTATTTGGTAATGCCCGGCATTTTTTCTACAGAAAAAAGTGGGCTGTTGCTTTTACGGTATTCTATGATTTGATTTTCGACATCCATTCCGGTAACTTCCTGAAAAGCTACTTTTGTTAATTCTGTTCCAAGGTCTACTTCAAATCTGAATTTTGGCATGGGCCATGTTGCGCCTTGTACGCTTCCGTCATCTGTTGCCATATTATTTTATTTTTAAATTAAAATTTTATTAGATTATTTGTTTGATTAGCTTGAGGTTGCCATTTGCTGTTGGAATGTCAGAACGATAAATTCGGCAGGATGAACAACTGCTACTTTTACGGTAACATTCATAAATCCGTTCAAAATATCATCTCCTGTCATTGTAGAACCCAATCCGCAGGCAACTGAATAAGCATCAGATGCACTCGCACCCTGTAGTCCGCCTTGTTTCCAGATTGAGTTAAGGAAACTGCTGATCATAGCAATTACGGCTTCCCAGGTATTTTTGTCATTTGGCTGGAACACATAAGCCTGAGCGGCCAGTTTACAGGATTGTTCAAGGAAAATCATGGTTCTTCTTACCGGAATATACCTCCAGTCCTGACTATTCCCGTCAAGGGTTCTGGATCCCCAGATTAAAATACCCAATCCGTTAAACATTCTGATGGCATTGATAGATTTTCCGGAAACGGCATCAACATTTAAATTGGCCTGCTGGCTTTCAGAAATACTGATTGGTAATGATGCCGCTCCAACAATAGAAGTATTTGCAGGCGCCTCCCAAGGGCCAACTTCATTATCGGTAGTGGTAATAACTCCAGCCATCGCACCGCTTGGAGGCAGAATATTAGCATCACTCAATACATGTTTTATGATTAACGAATAAATTGGGCTTGCGATCAAAAGCGCATTGTTGTTTTGAGTAACGCTTAAACCGCTGTCAGGATTTTGAATGTTGGCAATAATGGTAGCAACTGCCGGGTTAGGGGCACTTGGCGGATTAAGAATTGGTGCCAGTTGTTTCAAGTCACCTCCAAATAAATTGGTATAATCTATATCCGAGTTTTGCATGATGGTGGTTCCTATAAAAGGATAATAAGCCATTCCGTAATTCAGACCTTGCGCTCCTGTATTGTTCCTGAAATTGGTAATGTCCTGCGTGTACAAAATAGGATCAGGATCATCGCCTCCAATAATATCAAATAAACACATCGCTGTCTGCATTTGTGTAGCCTGAAGCAGCATTGACTGCATAAGAGTACCGTTGTCTGCAAGACTTAGCAAAGTGGCTTCTGGACAAATGTACATGGTTGGCTCCGGCTCGTTCAGCAATAACGAAAGACCGTTGGATAAGTCGCTTAATTGCACATTAGGATTAACAAGCGGAGTTCCCGGTGTCATTGGCTTTTGTGATTGGGGGCCGTAGCTGCCAACAGATACAATATAAGCATCTCCACCGCCATTTTCATAAAAAAGCCGTACGCTGTTATACAAATAGTAGATCGTATTAGGATCCGGAACTATAGAATAGTAAGATCCGTTAATCAACATATAGTCACCTTTTGTTGGCTGACTTTTTTGTTGTACCAAATAATATTCAGGGCTGTATTGTTTGGCAGGACTCGCAGGAAGCGGAGGATCCGGCAAACAAAAGAACGCCTGAAAATCAGAGAACGATGTGATTCTTACCGGTACATTCGTGTACGATTTACCCTCGTAAGAAGC
>CBFGNY010000329.1:0-3243 GCA_965650235.1 uncultured Flavobacterium sp.
ATTGCACATTGTAAGTATCATTAAACCATGATCCATTGGAATACGTCATATAGTAAATTCCTTTGCGCTTTACCATATAAGGTGCTTCGGTATAATTTTGAGGTGTAATATCCGTAGGACCTGTTGCCAGAGAAATCATATCCGTATTTAATTTACGTACCACCATTCTGCTTTTTCCGGATCCTCCATAATAAATATAGGCTTGTCCGTCATCGTCAATAAAAACATTGGCATCAATAATATCATCTGTGTAAGGATCTGTTCCTATAAGCGGTGCACCTATATCAGTAAAAGGACCAATGGGTGTATTTCCCACAGCCAAGCCTATTTTCGTTTCGGCAGTATAATAGAAATAATATTTATTATTGCGAAAAACTACTGCAGGTGCCCAGCCGTTGTATTGTGCCCAGGGACTATCCGGAAAAAGATCGAAAATAAGACCTTCGTCAACCCAGTTGGTTAAATCATTTGAGGAATACGCATGAAACTGTGTGCCGTAAATAGCAGTGGTATAGATGTAATATTTATTATTGAAGAAATGAATCTCAGGATCTGCCCCTGTGAACAAAGGATTACCGCTCAGCTGTGCCTGTGCAGAAAATGCTACACCTACCAACATTAAAAATACTGCAAGACGCAATCTCAATTTATCAATCTGATTATAAACTTGTATCATAATTTCCAGTGTTTGATTTTATTTTTTAATAAATCGTTTTGTGATTTTTGTTCCATCCTTTTCAAAAACTATAAAATAAATTCCAGATGCTAAATCCGAGACATTGATATTATTATTCGTGATTTTTTGTTGTAAAACTGTGCTTCCTGCTGAAGAAAAAATACTAACCTGTGTTCCTGTCATTTCAGTTGTAAAGAATAGTGTGTTTTCTGCCGGATTCGGATATACATTTATGACTAATGTCTCTTTATTTTCTGTTTCCGATGGAGATTTGGCTAATTTGGCTGTACCAACCGTTACCAATTTCCACTGTCCGCTTGATTGGTTTGCGTTTTCCCATTGCTGAACATTTCCTCCGCTTACGGTACTAAAACCAGCTACTTCAATCAATTTTCCGCTATGTTTGGCTACCAGTTTGTAATATCCATCGCCTGTTGATACAGCGATAAATTGCTGATTAGCTGCACCTACATACGACCATTGATGTACATTGGCTCCATTATCTGTGCTCACTCCTGAAATATCTACAGATTTACCGCTATTAATGGCCTGTATTTGATAAGCACCATCTCCTGCATCGATAAATTTGAATTGCTGATTATTAGCTCCGGTATAACTCCCCTGAGCAATATTACCTCCATCTGCGGTACTTACTCCCCAAACATCCATATACAATCCGCTATGGCGATTCTGTAAATAGTACGTTTTGTTTCCTAAAGCTGCAGTCCCATTAGAACGAATACGTAACGATGTAGTTCTGTCATTCCAGTCGCCAGCCCAGTCTGTTGTGGCAGTAAACTCTTTTGAAGCTCCTGTAAAGTTATCTCCGTCGTAAACTATTACTTTATATCCTTCTGTAATTTTTAAGGAAGTAATATCGTTATCCAATATTCCTTTGGCGCGGAGTTGTGCCAAAGTATAATCCCCAACATTTAGACCTGCACTATAACCTCCAAAAGTTACATCCTGATACGCATTTACTAATGAAATAGTAGTATCTACAATTTTTAAAGAAGAAATTCTGTCATTCCAATCGGCAAGCCAGGCTGAATTCGCCGTAAATGTTTTCGAAGCACCTCCAAAATTATCATTCTCATATACCGTAACAACATAACCAGAAGGAACGGTTAGCGAAGTAATATCATTATCAGAAATACCTCGTGCCTGAAGTTGTGCCAAAGTAAAATTTCCTGTGGAAAGCTGAGAATAAAATCCGGCGTAATTAATATTCTGATAAACATGAACCTTATTTAAACTGGCAACCGATTCAAACAAATGAAGACCAGCAGATTGAGTTGATAAATCAATGGTACCAGTTGGTAAAGAATCCCAATAAGAGTTAATTAAATAATTTGATTTGTTGACTGCTTTCGCCCATACATAATTACTCGTATAGTTTATAACGCCTAAATATCTCTCTTTTTGGGCTTGTGTTAGATTTCCCATACGGACAAACTCTATAAACCACTTCGCAAAAATTCCTTTGAATAAACCACCGTCTCCCTGTCCGTTTTCATTAAGGAAAAACACGCCCCCGTTATAATTTCTGTAATTCATCATAAACTCACATGCCTTGATACCATCATCTATATACGATTGTGTACCTGTAGCAAGATTGAGTTCTAAACAAGCAGCGATGAACATCCCGGAATTATAAGAGAATTGCCAGTCGGGATCAAAATTGGTGGGACTATCCCAAATCCCTCCCTGAGCATTAAAAACATTAGATTTCATCCAGGCATGAAGATCTTTTGCAAGTTGCAAGTTGGTATTGTCTCCTTCCAATTGATATAATTTCACCGCAATAACAATGGCGGGACTGTTTGCAATTGAGTTCTTGCAAGGAGTCGTACAGCCTTTTTTCCAGGACATAGCTCCATTTGTATATCCGGTTTTAATTTCTGCCCACATTTGATGGACTGCATCTAAAAACTCCGGATCTTTAGTTGCATTGTAGCAGTTGAAACTTGCGAGACAAAGCCATTCCAAATCATCATAAAAATCATTATGATACGTTCCCGCACCATACAGATTGTATTTTCTGATTCCGGCAATGATGCTTTTCATTCGGTCTTTATAGACGTTATTACGGGTTCTTTGGTAGGCATCTGCTAATGTTTCCAGGGTATGTGCTGTTATCCAGTACCCATAACCATACGGATCATTGTCTGATGCACTGTTGTGTTTGTAATAACTTTTATCGGCAGACATAAAAATAGTATTCGTCCCATTCTGTAAATTTTCTGCCCTTTGATCAGCTGTTTGTGCTAATAAATTAACCCCCAACATTAAAAAGAACATCACATTTATTATATTTTTAATTTTCATAAACTATTGATTTTATGTGTTTTACTTTAAATATTATTTAATAAAAAAAAAGCAAGTACACTAAGCGGTGTAGTGTATTAATGATAGTCGGGACACCCTCTTCATAATAACTATACAATCAGTTTAATCATTAGAAAATGTGTAGGCAAAACAAATTAAGAATCTTCTGTGCGTAATGAATTAAAAAGAAAACTCAGGCAAACTATACTTGTCTGCTTTTTTAAGAAGAATCAAAACTT
>CBFGNY010000330.1:0-3228 GCA_965650235.1 uncultured Flavobacterium sp.
GTATCTCCCACCATAATGGACAACCTCGATAATTCCGAAGTTGTCCATTTTTTTTGCCCCGGCAATTCCTTCTTCACCCCTATTCGCGAGAATAGATCGGCCTAAACCATCCGTCGGGTGTAACTTTTCTGTGATTATTGATATACATTCATATCTAAATATCTATTAAGCATATAAATGCAAGTAAAAGAATTTTAAAACTTACTTTTTAGTTATATATTGAGCTAACCAAATACGCTCTCATGAAGATTCTGCTCGCATTGCTTACAATCTGCTGCATCTTTACTGTTCCCGCTGCCGCACAAAATTCCTTTACTGTAAAAGGTCGGGTTATCGACACGACTACTCATGTTAAAATTCACGAAGCAACAGTTATAGTACTTGATGGTCAGGATTCCATTCTGCAAAAATTCACTTATAGCGACAAGGGAGCTTTTGAACTTAATAACCTAAGACCAGGTAAATTTCTAATTTTGGTTACTTATCCAGACTACGCAGATTTTGTTGAACATTTTACATTAGATGAAGCAAGTCCTGTGCACGACTTTGGAAATATCATGATGATTCTAAAATCGAAACTACTTAATGAAGTTATTATTAAAGCGAGGGTAGCTGCCATTAAAATAAAAGGTGATACTACAGAATTTAATGCCGCTGCTTACGCAACACAAAAAAATGCAAAGGTAGAAGACCTGCTGAAGCAATTACCAGGAATGAGGATCAATCAAAGTGGTGTTATTATTTTTCAGGGTGAAACTGTAAGTAAGGTTCTTGTAGATGGTGAAGAGTTTTTTAGTGACGACCCATCTCTGGTAACTAAAAATATAAGAGCCGATATGGTAAGCAAAGTGCAGGTTTACAATCAGAAAAGTGAACAGGCAAAGCTCACAGGTATTGAAGATGGTGTAAAAGTTAAGACAATCAACGTTGTACTTACCGAGGATAAGAAAAAGGGTCTTTTTGGCAAAGCCGATGCAGGTTATGGAACAGATGATTATTATACGGCCCAACTTATGGTTAATAAATTCAGTCCTAAACAGAAGGTCTCCGTGTATGGGAATATCGGCAATACCGGAAAGGTAGGGCTGAGTGGAGAAGACAACAACAAATTCGGTGATGGATATAGCCAGGGTGATTATGGGGGTAATGGAATTCCCTTGGCGCGTGACGCCGGTGCACATTATAATAATAAATGGAATAAAGACAAGCAGTCTATCAACGTGAACTATAAAGCCGGCGCATTAACTACAGATGCCGTTTCCAGTACCATAAGTCAAAACAATCTGCCAGGTAATTTTAACACAAGCAGCAGGAACGGTGTAAATCACCGCTACAACTTTAACCAGTCCTTCAATGGCAGATTTAACTCTAAAATTGATTCAACAGCAGATATCAGTACTTATATTAATGCATACCGTACTGAAGGCAACAACAAAAGTTATCAGACGGGTTCTACCTTGCGAGGCAATGGCGTTCTACAAAATACAAACACAAATTCAACAATAGGTGAGAACATGTTTGAATCCTTTACTGCGAACGCAAGGTATACAAAAAGATTTAAAAAGAAAGGCAGAAGTATTTCCATTAACACAGGTGGCTCTTTGGATCGGAGTAATAGCAAAAACAATCAGAAGTCGGAATTGAAGTATTATAATGAATTGGGTGTGTTAGACAGCACAAGTACCATCGATCAGTTTAAGCCCACTATTTCCAATGCGAACAGGCTCTCAGCTGGTTTTTCGTACACCGATATGCTGACTAAGGCTATTTCGATTACCGCAGGATATAATTTTTCCAGAAGTATCAACACAAACGACCGAAGATCTTTTAATCTATCAGGTGCCAACCGATACGAAGAGCTTGATTCTGCATTCAGCAGTGATTTTAAGTTAGTAAATCTCTCAAGTTTATACAGCTTAAGTGCAAATTATTCATCAGGCAAGTTATCAGCAGGTGCAAGTACCAGTCTTGCAGATGCCAGCTATAAACAGGAGGATCAATTTATTGATTTTGTGATGGACCGCAAGTTCATCAACCTCCAGCCAGGGGCCTATCTGAGATATCAGTTAAGCAAGGCGGCATCACTCTCCTTAGACTATAATGGGAACACTAACCTGCCCTCCTACTATCAATTACAGCCACTACGCCAGAACAGCGATCCACTAAACATAAGTCTGGGCAACCCGGATTTGAAATCTTCCTTCAGCAACCGTTTTTCTTATAATTATAGGGTCTACCAACCAACGCTAGATCAGGGAATCAACTTTAACGGAAATTACAGCTTTACTACCCATGCCATTGTAAGTAACAGGGTTACTGATTCAGCCGGGGTAAACACACTGAGTTACTCAAACCTACGTGGGGGCAAACCTAGTTACTGGAATATATTCGCACAACTATACGGACATGCAACAAAACTTGATTTTATACTCTATATTAGCCTTAATGCTAATGGGAATACCTATTTCAACTATGTAAACAATGCATTGAACAAAACCAACACAGTTGAGTATAAACCACAAATCGATATAGGGAAAAATACGGCAACTTATTCTTATAGTTTCAGTATAGGATCAAATTATGTGGTCAGTTCATCGTCACTACAGTCTGTGAATAATAACAGAAAAGGTTTTTTTAGCAGTGCCAGCTTTTATACCAAACTACCCAATAACTTCTTTATAGGAGCGGATGCTCAATACAACTACATGGCAAAAAACCTATTGTTTAACCGCAATTTTGAACGGCTCATTGCCAATGCTTATTTTGGAAAAAATTTCCTTAAAGAGGAAAACCTGAAACTGACAATTAGGGGAAATGACCTGTTTAATCAAAATACAGGATATGAACGTTACAGTTCAGCAGATAGCTTTACTGAGTCAAGAAATACAACCATTCGCAGATATTTCATTCTATCCTTAACCTGGGACTTTACAAAGTTTGGTAAATCACTTCAAAAACAACAACCATGAAACAGTTAGTTATTTTGCTGATTTGCATATTCACAACAAAAAGTATTTATGCTCAAAATAAACACTTTATTACCAGTGGGGTAATAGAATTTGAGCGAACCATGAATATGTTTGCGCTGGTCAAAAAAAAGGTGACAAAACACAGTATGGAGAATAAAGCTTATTATGAAAAGTACTTGCAAACTGAGCCTCAATTCAGGGTACTGAAGAGTAACTTGACGTTTAATTTTAGTAGTTCTCTTTTTACGCCCGTGGCCGC
>CBFGNY010000331.1:0-3176 GCA_965650235.1 uncultured Flavobacterium sp.
CAGCGAATATCTATTTTGTATTTAATGGAGAGGATTTTTTGTTTGATGAATGGAAATTCAGTTATTAATTCAGTTACATATTATTGGATTCGATTATTTTAAAAACTGTTGAATAAGATTGACGCGCTGACTAAATAAACAGAGTTTGAGTATTTGCATTGCGACTAGTAAGCGAGGATTAAATTTAAAAAATCTTTGACTTTTAGAAACCATTGATTTACTTAAAAGGAATTCTCACTGAAACATGTATTTTAAGCTTAAAATACATGAATCGCAATAAAAATTATAATTCTAAAAAAGAACAAAAAATGAACCTTAAACATTTTTATAAGATTGTACTACTGCTGATCGTTACCGGATTTTCGGTCTCTTGTTCAAAAAGTGAAGACGAGAACCCGCAATTATTAGTTTCAGCAACAACTGTTTCTTTTAAACCAGAAGGAGGTACATCAGAAGAAATCACCATTGATGCAAACAGTACTTGGAGCATTAGTAATTCGGCAGCATCCTGGTTGCAATTAACCAAAACAAGTGGTGCTAGCGGAATTACTGCAACAAAATTAACAGCTTTAAGTAATGAAACTGGATTAACTCGCTCGGTTGTACTAACTGTTGAAGCAGATAATGGTCAGACCCTAAAAATTACTATTAAACAAACAGCTAACTTATATCCATCATATAATTTAACGCCTAAAGCCCCCGATGCAACCGGTATGAGCAGCACTGCCGTGGAACTGGCGGCAAAAATGCATTTGGGAATAAATTTTGGTAATACCATGGAATCCCAAGAAGAAGGGGGTTGGGTAAGTAGTAAAATTACCGAATCGTATGTGAAATTTGTAAAACAAATAGGTTTTAATGCTGTACGAATTCCTTGTAACTGGAATTGGACTCATTTAAGCGATCCGGCAAAGGCGAAAATTGACCCTACTTGGCTTAATCGTGTAAAAGAAGTGGTTGGATGGTGCGTGGCAAATGATATGTATGTGATGCTTAATATTCATTGGGATGGCGGTTGGCTGGATGGTAATATAAATGCGGCAAATCAAGAGTCCGTTAAAGCGAAGCAAAAAGCACTTTGGGAGCAAATTGCTACAGAAATGCGTGATTTTGATGAACACCTTATATTTGCCGGCGCAAATGAACCTCCTGCTGAAGATGCCGTGCAGATGGCCATACTCGATAGTTACCACCAGACATTTATTGATGCAGTTCGCTCTACCGGAGGAAAGAACAGTTACCGGGTTTTGGTTGTGCAGGGGCCTAGTACCGACGCTAATAAAACTTATACTTTAATGAATACTCTTCCTGTAGACCTGGTTCCTAACAAATTAATGGTTGAGGTACATAACTACACGCCTTCTACATTTACGATAGTATTGGATGGAGATGTAAGTTGGGGCAAGATGGTTTACTACTGGGGAGCTGGGAATCATTCTACTATTGAGCCAGAGCGTAACGCTACCTATGGAGAAGAGGATGTAATCATTGATGAATTCCAAAAGATGAAACAGAAGTTTGTTGATAAAGGCATCCCTGTAATCCTGGGTGAATATGCATCCTGGAGGCGGAATGAGCCCGGCAAGCCTATTCCTTTAGATACGGAGATGCACAACAAGTCTGTGGAGTATTGGGCAACTTATGTGACCAAACAGGCTAAAGCGCATGGTCTTCTGCCATTCTGGTGGGAGATAGGTATTATGTTAGACAGAAAAAATAATGAGGTAAAGGATCAGCGTATGTTAGATGCCATTATTGCAGGAGGGAAGTAATTTAGTAAGTGTCAATTATAGCATAAGGTTATTTCCTTCCCTGAGATTGGCAAAGTGTTCATTAGCTCCGGGGAAGGATTAACCTTTTTGTTACAGTAGTTTAAAGAATAATTAATTGAAATTAACCCTTAACGAGTATTCGTTTTTTTGGGGTAAAATAAATAAAGCATGTTTAGAAAAAAAATATTGTTAAGTACAGCCGTTGTTATGGCTTTTCTGGGAGGCAGAGAATCTGCAGAAGCCCAGACTAATGCAGGTAAACCGAAAAAAATCAAAGAAAACCTGGCAGAAAAATTCGCAAATGTTTCACCGAAACTTACCTCCAATGATGCAAATCCACTGTTGGATTTTATTTTTACGGCCGACCCGACAGCTGTAGAATACAATGGAAGAATTTATGTGTATGGCACAAATGATCATCAACAATATGAGAAGGTAGGAAAGAATGGGAAAAATTCATACGAGCATATCCGTACACTGGTCATGATGTCTACCGATGATATGGTCAACTGGACGTATCATGGCCTCATAGATACAGCAAAGCTGGCACCATGGAGTTCGAATTCCTGGGCACCTTCCATTACATCCAGACTGGAAGCAGATGGCAAGACGCACTTCTATTTGTATTATTCCAATGGTGGAGGTGGCTCAGCCGTGCTTACTTCCACCTCTCCCGTAGGTCCGTGGAGTGACCCGTTAGGAAAGAACATAGTCGACCGTTCTGTTCCAGGTGTGGATGTTGATGCTCCATTTGATCCCGGAGTTTTGATTGACGACCAGGGTACAGGCTGGCTGGCTTTTGGAGGCGGATCTGCTAAAACGAAATATATGCCCGATAACGCCAGAATCGTCAAATTAGGTGCAGATATGATCAGTTTGTCCAGTGATGTTGCCAAGATACCCGCTCCTTATTATAATGAGGCCAGCGACCTTAACTTTATCAATGGAACATGGGTTTATAGCTATTGTACAAATTGGGATGAGCGCACTGAATGGCCTTATAGCAATATTGATAAACCAACCGCATGCAACATCTCTTATATGACGAGCAAAACACCGTTAGATCCGGAAAGTTGGAAGTATCGGGATAATTACTTTAAGAATACAGGCGATATTAATGTGGGCCCTATGACAAACAATCATTCTCACATATTCAAGTTTAAAGAGAAATATTATATTGCTTACCATGCCATGTATCTACAGGATTATTTTGGCACTAAAGGCGGTTTTCGTAATGTAGGTATCGAAGAAATGCAGGTAGATGAAGAGAATGTGAATATCCCCATGGTCAAAGCAACTTTTAAAGGTCCGTCACAAATTAGCCCATTAAATCCATTTGTTCTTCAGCAGGCAGAAACCACTGCAGGCACTTCGGGGCAGGTTCAGTTCGAAGCTGTTGGGAAT
>CBFGNY010000332.1:0-3138 GCA_965650235.1 uncultured Flavobacterium sp.
AGATAATCCCTGCATATAGTGCTATTTTCTTGTAATTTTCAAAAGCATGGTTAAAAACATCCGAAAAATCTAAAGAATAGCCGTTCTTTTTTATATCCTCGATTTGATTTAGTGTAGATTTCATAGCTGGTAGAATTGTTTTATACTTTTTAAGATTTATGTTAGTTTTCAAAAGTAAATATAACATTTATTTTGTCCCTACATCCAGTCTAATAATCTTTTGACTGCTTTTAATTTATCTTTGTAAGGGGCATACCGCATCGGAAGATCGAGCCAGTTGGCTTTCCTGACAATTGCCTTGTGATGCGAGAAAACATCAAAACTTAGTTTTCCATGATAAGCACCCATTCCACTATGGCCTACGCCTCCAAAAGGTAGTCTTTTATTCGAAAAATGAGCAATTGTGTCATTAATTGCCCCGCCTCCAAAAGAATAACGAAGAATCATTTTTTTAGTAAAATTATCGTTTTCACTAAAAACATAAAAAGCCAGAGGTTTTTCATATTTACGGATGACAGCATCAATGTCATGTTCGGATTCGTAAACGAGGATTGGTAAAACAGGGCCAAAAATTTCTTCTTTCATTACAGGACTTCCCAACTCGGGTTCATCAAGGAGAGTAGGGGAAATATAAAGTTCATTAGCATCCGATTCACCACCAAAAATTACTTTTTCGGGAGTAATCATACCTACTAAACGTACCCAGTTTTTAGTATTGATAATACGGGCATAATCAGGAGATTTCTTTATTTTGTTGCCATAGGCCTGTATAATTTCGTCAATTAGAAAAGTAATAAAATTGACTTTCATGTTTTTTTGTACCAAAATATAATCCGGGGCTATACAGGTTTGCCCGGCATTAATGAATTTTCCCCAGGCAATGCGTTTAGCTGCCAGTTTTAAATTTGCAGTTTCATCAATAATACAAGGGTTTTTTCCGCCTAATTCTAAAGTAACGGGAGTTAGGTGTTCAGCAGCGGCTTTGGCTACAATTTTTCCAACAGAAACACTTCCTGTAAAGAAAATATAATCCCAACGTTTTGCCAATAGCTGTTCAGAGGCCTCAACACCGCCCTGAATAACTTCAACATGACTTACATGAAATGACTTTTCAATTATCCTGGCAATTATGGCAGTAGTGTGAGGAGTAAGCTCTGATGGTTTTAAAACAACTTTATTTCCGGCTGCAACGGCAGAAATTAGTGGACATAAAGCCAATTGAAATGGATAATTCCAGGGAGCAATTATCAACACATTTCCATATGGTTCTTTATAGATATAGTCTGTTGACGGAAAATTTAATAACGAAGGAAAAACACGTTTCGGTTTTGCCCACTTATCAATATTTTTGATAGTACTTTTTAATTCTGAAATAACATAATTGGTTTCTGTTAAAACAGATTCAAACTCCGGTTTTTTGAAATCACTAAATAAGGCTTTTGTGATTAAATCCTCATTTTTCTGGATATTAAAAAGTAATTTTTTAAGCGTTTCTTTTCGATACTTTATATTATTTGTATAGTCCATTTTACGGCTGCTTAAATTTTTGACTATGCAAGTTAATTCATATAAAATGAAAATCTTACAATTTAATCATAAAATCATACGGCATTCCAGATGGTTTCATCAGGTGTTGGGGCTATTATAATAATGTTTTCTTTGGAAACAGGGTGCATGAAAACCAATTTTCGGGCATGAAGATGGATACCTCCGTCAGGATTGCTTCTGTCCGAGCCGTACTTTAAATCTCCTTTGATGGGAGAGCCTATCGCTGATAATTGCGCACGAATTTGATGATGGCGGCCCGTATGCAAATTAATTTCAAGCGCAGTATAGTTTTGAAGTTCTTTGATGATTTTATAATCCAGACTTGCTAATTTACTATCCGGAACTTCTTTCAAATGTGCTTTTGAAGTATTGTTTTTTTCGTTTCTTTTTAGGTAATGAACCAATTTGGCATTGCTTTCAGAAGGTTTGTTTTTAACAACAGCCCAATAAGTTTTCTGCGTTTCACGATTGCTGAACATTTCGTTCATTCTTGATAGGGCTTTACTCGTTCTGGCAAAAACCACGATTCCGGTTGTAGGTCTGTCCAAACGATGAATTACCCCTAGAAAGACATCGCCGGGCTTATTGTATTTGTCTTTGATATATTCTTTTACAACATCAGATAAAGGTTTGTCACCCGTTTTATCACCCTGAACAATATCACCCACACGTTTGTTTACTACAATTATGTGGTTGTCTTCATGCAGGATCTGAAGATTATTTTTATCTGAGATTATTTTCATTTTGTAATTATGTAATTTAGATTTTAGACCTTTTGAAAGGATTCGGCTAAAGCCTTTTTAGATGACTCAAAAAAAGTCCTCCAGCTAAAGCAGGAGGCTATTCAATTTCAAAACCTTTGAACCTTGTTTCTTTGAATCTTGTACCTAAAAAAACTTAGAATCTTAGCAACTCAGATCCTTAGTGTCTTAGCATTAATACTGTTCCTTCTCACTAGGAAAATCACTCGATTTCACATCCGTTACATATTGTCCAATGGCAGAAGTCATCTCCTCATAAAGGTTTAGATAACGGCGCAGGAAACGCGGACTGAATTCATTGTTCATTCCCAACATATCATGAATGACCAAAACTTGTCCGTCAACACCTCCGCCCGCGCCAATCCCGATAACGGGAATCGAAATACTTTTGGCTACTTTTTCGGCTAAA
Organism: uncultured Flavobacterium sp.; assembly: GCA_965650235.1. Taxonomy (GTDB): domain Bacteria; phylum Bacteroidota; class Bacteroidia; order Flavobacteriales; family Flavobacteriaceae; genus Flavobacterium. Next base: position 2,719 of record CBFGNY010000332.1, read on the forward strand.
TTAGCAGGGATTTTTTCTAAAACAACTGCAAAACAGCCAATTTTTTCAAGCATTTGCGCATCTTCTATTAGTTTCTCAGCTTCCTCTTCTTCTTTGGCACGAACAGTGTAAGTTCCAAATTTGTAGATGGATTGTGGAGTCAGTCCCAGGTGTCCCATTACAGGAATACCAGCGTTTAATATTTTTTTGATTGATTCCTTAATTTCTTTTCCGCCTTCCAGTTTTACCGCATGGCCACCGCTTTCTTTCATGATTCTGATGGCTGAACGCAAAGCTTCTTTAGGATCAGACTGGTAACTTCCAAAAGGTAAATCAACTACAACCAGGGCTCTTTCAGTTGCACGAACAACCGATGAGGCATGATAAATCATCTGGTCCAAAGTAATAGGAAGGGTCGTTTCATGACCGGCCATTACATTC
>CBFGNY010000333.1:0-3129 GCA_965650235.1 uncultured Flavobacterium sp.
CGTTTTATTTTGAAAGCCGGGAGCAGGAAAGGGAACTCAGGCAGAATTTTTAAAAGAAAAATATAAATTAACACATCTTTCTACAGGGGATATATTTCGCTTTAATTTAAAAAATGATACCGAATTAGGAAAAAAAGCAAGAGTTTTTATGGACAATGGCGAATTGGTTCCTTGCGAAATTACCACTGCAATGTTAATCGATGAAGTAAATAAACACCTGGATTCTAACGGATTTTTATTCGACGGTTACCCAAGAACATTAAACCAGGCTGAGGCTTTGGACAAATTTTTACCAACAATAGGGTCAAGCGTAACAGCAACAATTGCATTAGAAGCTGATGATGAGATTTTGGTAGCCCGTTTGCTTGAAAGAGGAAAAACAAGCGGAAGAGTTGATGACCAGGACGAAGAAAAAATTCGTGTGAGATATCAGGAATACAACGAAAAAACAGCGCCATTAATTGGATATTATAAAGAACAAAATAAGTTTTATGCTGTAGATGGTATTGGTACTATCGAACAAATTACAGAACGATTAACGTCAGTTATAGATAATTTGTAATAAACCTGTTTGAAGTTAAAAGTTAAATGTTAGAAGGAAATTTGAAATAAGTTCTGAAAACATTTAATTTTTGACATTTAACTTTTAACTTAAAAATGGAAATACTAATAATATTTTTTCTAATACTATTAAACGGAGTTTTCTCAATGTCAGAAATCGCATTGATTTCTGCCAGGAAAAACAGACTGGAAACTGCTGCAAAAAAAGGAAATAAAAGTGCCAAAACAGCGCTCGATTTAGCCAATTCACCAAATAAGTTTCTATCAACTGTGCAAATCGGAATTACCTTAATCGGAATTCTGACAGGTATTTACAGTGGGGATAAAATAACAAGTGATGTTCAGGTTTTTGTCAGCGGTTTTGAGGTTTTAAAACCGTATGCAAATTCTGTAGCGGTTGGAATTGTAGTTGTTGTTTTAACATTTTTCTCTTTAGTTTTAGGAGAGTTGCTTCCAAAACGCATCGGTTTAAATTATCCCGAAGCCATTGCCAAAATGGTAGCGTTGCCCATGAAAATTGTTTCGATTGTAACAGCACCGTTTATTTGGTTGCTGACTTCTTCAACAGATTTTTTACTGAAGGTTCTTCAAATAAAACCATCAGCTGACGGAAAAGTTACCGAAGAGGAAATAAAAGCCATAATAAAAGAAGGAACCGAAGTTGGAGAGGTTCAGGAAATCGAACAAGATATCGTGGAACGCGTTTTTCATATTGGTGACCGAAAAGTGAATTCATTAATGACACACCGAAAATCGGTAGATATGTTGCCATTAAATGCTGATAAAGACAAAATCAAAACATTGGTTTTAGAAGATTTGCATACTATTTATCCGGTATATAATGAAAACTATGACGATATCGTTGGTATTGTAACACTTAAAAATATATTCGCCAACATAGAGAGTGATCATTTTGATTTGTCGGCAATTATGACAGACGCTCCTTATTTAATGGAACAGACTACAGCGTATAAAGCGTTGGAAAATTTTAAAAGGACAGGAGTACATTATGCGTTGGTTTCTGATGAGTATGGTGTTTTCCAGGGGATTATTACGTTGAATGACATCTTGGAGGCTTTGGTTGGTGATGCTTCTGATTTTTATAGGGATGAATTCCAGTTAATCGAAAGAGAAGATGGCTCCTGGCTGGTAGACGGACATTATTCATTGCACGATTTCCTAACCTATTTTGAGTTAGACGAATTGACAAATGATTACGAGGTAAACACCGTAAGCGGAATGATCATGACAGAGCTTTCACATATTCCAAAAGAAGGCGAAAAACTAATCTGGCAAAAATTTGTGTTGGAAGTCATCGATATGGATGGCGTAAAGATTGATAAAGTGCTGATAAAAGCACTAAAAGAGTAAAGAGAATTTGTTTCAGGTTTTATTATGTTTCAGGTTTCAGGTTAAGTGCGTTGCGCTAACCTGAAACCTGAAACTTTAAACTTTAAACTATACATAAACAAAAAGAAAATGACAGAAGGAAATTTTGTAGATTACGTTAAGATATATGTTTCTTCCGGAAAAGGAGGAAAAGGATCTACGCATTTACATAGAGAGAAATTTATTGAAAAAGGAGGCCCGGACGGAGGAGATGGTGGTCGTGGTGGACACGTATATTTGGTTGGAAATAAAGGTCTGTGGACATTATTTCACTTGAAATTCGCCCGTCACATTAAAGCAGGACATGGTGGAGATGGAGGAGGAGATCGAAGTACCGGTGCTGATGGAGAAGATAAATTTATTGAAGTGCCTTTAGGAACTGTAGTAAAAGATAAAGAAACCGGAGAAACCTTATTCGAAATTACCGAAGACGGTGAAAAAAGAATTCTTTCAAAAGGAGGAAAAGGAGGTTTAGGAAACTGGCATTTTAGAAGTTCAACAAATCAAACCCCACGTTATGCACAGCCAGGTTTACCGGGTGTAGAAATGGACGTAATTCTGGAGCTAAAAGTTTTGGCAGATGTTGGATTGGTAGGTTTTCCAAATGCAGGTAAATCAACTTTATTGTCTGTATTGACTTCTGCAAAGCCAAAAATTGCCGATTATCCGTTTACAACCCTAAAACCAAACTTAGGAATTGTCGCTTACAGAGATTACCAGTCTTTTGTAATTGCCGATATTCCCGGAATTATTGAAGGTGCTGCAGAGGGAAAAGGTTTAGGACATTATTTCCTGCGTCACATCGAGCGTAATTCAACTTTGTTGTTTTTAGTTCCTGTTGATACGCCGGATATTAAAGCAGAATATGATATTTTGGTGAATGAATTGACTAAATACAATCCTGAAATGCTGGATAAAGAACGTCTTTTGGTTATCTCAAAATGTGATATGCTGGACGATGAACTGAAAGCAGAATTAAAAACAGAATTAGATGTTGCTTTCAAAAACATTCCGTACATGTTTATTTCATCTGTTGCGCAACAGGGTTTAACAGATTTGAAAGACAAACTTTGGAAAATGCTTAATGAATAAATAAATTATAAGTTTTTAAAAGGTGTTCTGATTTTAGACTGCACCCAAATGTTTAGACAAATTTATAATTAAGTTTGATAATAATGA
>CBFGNY010000334.1:0-3092 GCA_965650235.1 uncultured Flavobacterium sp.
CCTAATTAAAATAAAAATGAAATATAAGCTTACCTTGGTTTTGGCAATTTTCTTTAACCTTATAAATGCCCAAACAGCCCAAAAATACCACCAATGGGCTTCTACACCGCCTCTTGGATGGAACAGTTGGGATTGTTTTGGAACAACCGTTACCGAACAGCAGATAAAAGAACAGGCAGATGCGATGACAAAATACCTTTTACCAAGCGGATACAACTATCTCACAGTGGATATTCAATGGTATGAGCCTGAAGCAAAAGGACATGCCTACGATCCGAAGGCGATGTTAACCATGGATGAATATGGCCGCTTAACGCCGGGTCTGAAAAAATTCCCTTCGGCTGCAGATGGAAAAGGGTTCAAACACCTTGCCGACTATGTGCACTCCAAAGGACTGAAATTCGGCATTCATATTATGCGCGGAATTCCCCGTCAGGCTGTCGAAAAAAATACACCGGTACTCGGGACAAACGTAAAAGCTCAGGATATTGCTATTAAAAGCTCTACCTGTGGATGGAATCCTGATATGTACGGAGTTAATGCCAGTAGCCCAGAAGGACAGGCTTACTATAATTCTCTTGTGCAGATGTATGCCGACTGGGGAGTCGATTTCATCAAGTGCGACGATATTTCACGCCCTTACGATAATGTGCAAAAGGCAGAAGTTGAAGCTCTTCGTAAAGCAATAGACAAAACCGGGCGACCTATTCTGTTAAGTTTATCGCCGGGGGCAACGCCGGTTAAAATGGGCGACCATGTTATGAATCATGCCAATATGTGGCGTATCACCGACGATTTTTGGGATCGCTGGGGATTGTTGCAAGGTATGTTTGAGCGAATGGATGTGTGGACACCTTTTCGTGGACCCGGACATTTCCCTGATGCAGATATGCTTCCTATTGGAATTGTTGAATTCAAACGCCCAACCAATTTCACCAAAAACGAACAGTATACGCTTATGAGTCTTTGGGCTATTGGCCGTTCGCCACTTATTTTTGGTGGAGATATGACTAAGCTAGACGATTTTACAAGAGAAATGCTCACCAATCCCGAAATGCTCAAAGTAAACCAACACAGCATAAACAACCGTCAGCTGTCGCGTGAAAAGAATCTCATTGTGTGGACAGCCGATGTGCCTAACAGTAAAGATAAGTATGTGGCCCTTTTCAACGCGCAAACCAAGGGAGAAAATCTTGATTTAAACAATGCTGATTATGTAAGTCCAATAATTGCCGGCAAAGGAAGTTCACAAAAGGTAGAAGTATCAGTAAAAGAGGGTAAAAAACTTGTTCTCTTTGTGAAAGATGGCGGAAATACTAATGATTGGGATCATATCGTTTGGGTCGATCCTGTACTTCACGGTTCCAAAGGCGATTTAAAACTAACTGACCTCAAATGGCTTAGCGCAACCTCGGGCTGGGGAGAAGCGAATGTCAACCGTACCTGCGACAATAACCCGATTATTATAAATGATGAAACACGGGACGGAATTGGTGCCCATGCAGAGTCTGTGATCATTTATGAATTGCCTGAAGGATATGATTCTTTTACGGCAACCGGCTACGTAACAACAGAAATAGGCTTAGTGAATTTTGGGGTCCTGGTTGATAAAGGAACATTAAATATCCCTGATCAAGCCAGTGTAAAAGTAAACCTTGAAGCTATTGGTATAAAAGGCAAAGCAAAAGTGCGCGATTTGTGGAATCACAAAGATCTCGGAACTTTTGATGGGAGCTTTGAGCGTGAATTATCACAACATGGGGCAGGATTGTATCGGATAACTCCTTTGTGATAAGATAATCATCCGTGCAAAGTGTTAGGCATTGTAAGCCTTGTTTATTTGCTCCATAACATACCGGTGAACGAATACTCATATTCAATAATACAAAATAGAAATATAAACAGAACAAAATGGAGCGCTTAAATTTATACAAAAGACAATATTTTGCAAAACAAATAGTATTCGCATTTATACTATTTATAAGTTTTTTTTCAGGATATGCACAAAATGGCATGGAAAGAAAGCAGTTATTTGATTATGACTGGAAGTTTTTTTTGGGCGATGCGGCTGAAGCCAAAACAAATGATTTCAATGATTCAGGCTGGCGTAAACTTGATTTGCCCCACGATTGGAGTATTGAAGGAAAAGTAAATGCTAAAAATCCAACAAAAGGAGCGGGAGGATATTTCCCAACAGGAATTGGCTGGTACCGCAAAACCTTTCAGGTACCTGAAAGCTGGAAAGCAAAAAAAACAGCTATTTATTTTGAAGGTGTTTATATGAACTCAGAAGTTTTTATCAACGGAAAATCGTTGGGTGTTTATCCATATGGCTACTCCTCATTCAGTTACGATCTTACACCTTACCTGAATTTTGGAAAAGAGAATGTTATCGCTGTGCGTGTGGACAATTCACAACAGATGAACAGCCGCTGGTACAGCGGGTCGGGAATCTATCGCCATGTCTGGATGATCGCTACCGATCCTGTACACGTTGCACAATGGGGTGTTGACATTTCAACTCCTGAAGTATCTTCAAAAAAGGCAACTGTGCTGGTAAAAACCAAGGTTAAAAATGAAACAGCATCTGCCCAAAGCGTTGTTGTAAAAACCCTTCTTTCAAATAAAAACTCTAAAAGTGCAGGAAATGGCCAGATGAAGGTTGAGGTTCCTGCCAATAGCGAGAAGGAAATCACCCAAACCATACAGGTCTCAAACCCGATGCTTTGGACACCAGAAACGCCCAATTTATATCAGGCTCAGATTCAGGTAATAAAAGATAAAAAAGTACTTGACAACACAAAAACCAATTTTGGTATCCGTTCCATAAAATTTACAGTTGAAAAAGGGTTTCAGTTGAACGGCAAAACAGTGAAAATAAACGGTGGCTGTGCGCATCACGATAATGGTTGCCTGGGCGCTGCTGCTTTTGATCGTGCCGAAGAACGGAAAATTGAGTTGCTTAAAGCAGCCGGCTTCAATGCGGTAAGAACTTCGCACAATCCGCCTTCCGAAGCATTGCTGAACGCCTGCGACAGATTAGGATTACTGGTAATGGATGAGGCATTTGATTGTTGGAAAGTGGGAAAAAA
>CBFGNY010000335.1:0-3085 GCA_965650235.1 uncultured Flavobacterium sp.
ACTTTTTTAAGTATCTGACACCATCGTTTTCAGTTGATTTATTGAGATTTTCTATCTCTTCAATTTTAATCCATGTTGATTGTAGTGCGAGATTTAGTTCAGAAGAAGAAACAATAGTATAAGGTACTTTCATCGCCAGCAATAAAAGTCTGGCGTCTTCAACCAATTTAGCCCGATGCTGATTTTCTAAAGTCCACTCTTCCCAGCCTTGTTAGTCAACTTTGGACAAAATCCATGTTCGGAATGATTCGTCAGATAAAAAATCTTCTATTTCGATATAATAATTACGTTTTTGCATCTATAGATAAGGTTACAAAAACACAGAGGACAGCTTTCTTATTATATACTCATCAATTTTGATTTTTTTTTTGATTTTTTTTTAAAATAAATTAAAAAGCACTTGAAGACAGCAATGCAACAATTGAAAAACTTCCTTTCCATTCCTTGCGAAGAGTAAGTAATCCGCGATGTAGAAGATTACTTGCAGATTGATAATTCACCTCTAACATTTCTGCAACTTGTTCTACCGTGAGCCCTTGATTATACCTTAAAAATAAAGCCTCCTTTTGACGCGGAGGCAAATCGTTTAATAATTTATTGAGATGCAAAACACGTTCGGCAGTTGTTTCATCAGCTATAAGTTCATGTTCTACCGAAAAATCAAAAAGAAATTCAATTGAATCTGTATTTGCAATTTTTCTAAAAATATGATCCCGTTCATATAAACGCGCAATTCTCTTTCGGACACTTGATAATAGATAAGCCTTTACCACATTAGGTTCTTGCAAAGATTCACGATATAACCACACATCTGCAAATACATCCTGAACACAGTCCTGAACTTTTTCAGCAAAAGGAGAAAATGAGTTTCCATAATTAATCAAATCACCATAGTACTTTTCAAAAAGCAAAGAAAATGACTTTTCATCACCTGATTTAAGTTTACTCCAAAGTTTATGATCATCATAAGTTTTCATTGTCAGGGTCTGGGTCTTCATAAAAATTGTTTTTAATAAAATACAGTTCAATTTTTATCATGGGGACAAACGAAAAATATCCAAATTCCTAACTTATCTCTCACTGAGAATAAAGAACTTAATTATCCTGATAGACTTCAATTAGTATGGTAATTTTATTTAGCAAAAATTAGATTAAAATCAATATAAAATATACCATTGTCATTCAGTTTGTCATGTAATAAAAATTATATCTGCAAACCTCATTAAAACTTCACTATTTTATGGTATCCTTTTGTATCAAAAAGCTACCTCATTTGTTGTAATTGGTATATTTGAAATTTTGTTTAATAAAAAACATCGCTGCTCTAATAAAAAACCCCTTCTGATTAAGTATAGCAATTATAGATCATTAAACTTCCTAACAATTTTGATTTTTAAAAACTGTTCTTTTTAGATAAAGATGGTTTCAAAAAATAATTTCTCATAAAAAATGATTCTTTCCTGATTATAAAGCAACTATTATTCATAAAATCTAAACATAAAAAATAAAAAAGCCTTACTAAAAAGTAAGGCTAATAATAAATTCTTATTTCTGTATAGCTTAAAAAGCCACATTCCATCTTGGTAATTTTGCGTTTTCATCTAAGAAACTCTGTAAAATCTGTCCTTCAACTGCAGTTGGAATAGCTTTTACATCGGCGTTAAAAGTTTCATACCAAACCACTTCTAAAACTTCAATATTTTCTAATTTCATTTGAGCAGGCCATGAATATTTTCTTCCCGTTTTTGCAAATTGATGGCCGTTTACAATTTTATCGTATAAGCCGCCATTTTTACTTTTTAAAGTCCCATCATTCTGAACAGTTCCGGTAGAAGCTACCATGATTAATTCCTTTTCATCACCTTCAACTGCATACACAACAAAAACTCCAGCACCTGTTTCAGGAGCGTTACATGCTTGTTCTAAACTGTCTTCTATAGTAAAAGTAAAACTATTGCTTACTTTAAATTTTTCTAATTCTTTGTACATATTTTTTGTTTTTAAGCTACTAAAGCTCTGAGAATCTCAGTTACTAAGTTTTCTATTTTTATTCCATGCATTTTAAAAATGTAAAAGTCTCAACAAAATATTGAGACTTTTAGGAATTTATTATTTTTAATACTGGAAATTATCCAAGTATTTCTTTTACTTTTTTACCAATTTCAGCTGGCGAATCAACAACGTGGATTCCGTTGTCTCTCATAATTTGTTTTTTAGCAGCAGCTGTATCATCAGAACCACCAACAATAGCACCTGCGTGCCCCATTGTTCTACCAGCAGGAGCAGTTTCTCCGGCGATAAAACCAACAACTGGTTTACGGTTACCGTCAGCTTTAACCCATTTAGCAGCATCAGCTTCTAATTGACCTCCAATTTCACCAATCATGATGATAATTTCAGTTTCAGGATCGTTCATTAATAATTCTACAGCTTCTTTAGTAGTAGTTCCAATGATAGGGTCTCCACCAATTCCGATAGCAGTAGTAATTCCTAAACCTTGCTTTACAACCTGATCAGCAGCTTCATAAGTTAAAGTTCCTGATTTAGAAACGATACCAACAGTTCCTTTTTTGAAAACGAAACCAGGCATGATACCAACTTTAGCTTCTCCCGGAGTAATGATACCAGGACAGTTTGGACCGATTAATCTTGAATTTCTTTCTTTAACATAATTATTAGCCTTAATCATATCTGCTACAGGAATTCCTTCAGTAATTGCAATAATTACTTTAATTCCGGCATCAGCAGCTTCCATAATTGCATCAGCAGCAAAAGCTGGTGGAACAAAAATGATAGAAGTATCAGCTCCGGCTTGATCTACAGCATCTTTTACTGTGTTAAAAACCGGACGGTCTAAATGGCTAGTCCCTCCTTTTCCAGGAGTAACACCACCAACAACATTAGTACCGTACTCAATCATTTGAGAAGCATGGAAAGTTCCTTCGCTTCCTGTAAATCCTTGAACAATTATTTTGGAATCTTTATTAACTAAAACACTCATGATATATATTTTATGTAGTTTTTAAAATTGTGATGCAAAAGTAAGGTTTTGTAACTTATTTTTACCTTTTTTCTTGGCAAAAAA
>CBFGNY010000336.1:0-3076 GCA_965650235.1 uncultured Flavobacterium sp.
AGAACCCGAAGTTTACGGAAGCCAGACTTTTGAAGATTATTTTGAAAGACTGGAGCATAAATTTCCTGATGTAGAACTTTCCTATTACCAAAGCAATATTGAAGGCGAATTGATTGGAAAAATTCAGGAAGTTGGTTTTACATTTGATGGAATTATTTTAAATGCTGGTGCTTATACACATACCTCAATTGGTCTTGGAGATGCTATTAAAGCCGTAAACACTCCTGTTATCGAGGTGCATATTTCTAACACTTATGCGCGTGAAAGTTTCAGGCATCAATCATATCTATCAGGAAATGCGAAAGGTGTCATTTTAGGTTTTGGATTAAAAAGTTATGAATTAGCCATTCAGTCATTTCTGTAATCTGTTATTTAACAAATTATTAATACCCCCGCTTTTAACTTATTTTATTTTTGTGAGAGAAAAAACTTTCATGAAAAACTATACCTTATTTGCCTTTTTATTTTTTTCTATTTCAAACTTTGCCCAAATCAAAGGAACTATAACTGATGAAAAAGGAAATCCTTTGCCGTTTGTTTCTGTAATTGAGGAGAATACTTATACGAGCACAACATCAAATGAACAGGGAAAATACCAGCTCAATGTAAAAGAAGTTGGCAAGAACAAAATAACCTTTCAGTATTTAGGTTTTAAAACTCAAAAAGCCACAGTCTCATCAGAATCTAAAACGGTTCTTTTGGATGTAAAAATGCTGGAAGAGAGTTTTGCTTTGAACGAAGTTATCATTGACCCAAAAAACAATCCTGCTAACGCAATTATAAAAAACGCAATTGCAAACAAAAAAGAAAACTCAGCAAAGACAGCACGTTTTACTGCTGACTTTTATTCGAAAGGGATGTTTAAAGTCAAAGATCTACCAAAGAAAATCCTTGGGCAAAAAGTTGATCTTGGCGAAGACATGGCGTCCAATTTAGATTCAACCGGAACCGGAATTTTATATTTATCTGAAACTATTTCGAAAATCACCTTTGAAAAACCCGATAAACTAAAAGAGAAAATCATTGCATCGAAAATCTCCGGGAACAATAATGGTTTCAGTTATAATACAGCCAGCTTATCGACTTATGATTTTTATGAAAATACATTGGATTTTGATGTAAAACTCATTTCCCCTATTGCTGATAATGCTTTCAACTACTACAAATACAAACTTGAGGGTACTTTTTTTGACGATAACAACCAACAAATCAATAAAATTAAGGTAACGCCAAAACGAGACAAAGAACCCGTTTTTGAAGGTTACATTTATATTGTAGAAGATAGTTTTGCTATTTACGCTATAGATCTAGACATTAAAGGTTATCGTATGAAAAATGAATTTACTGAAATCATGACTTTAAAACAGAGCTTCAGTTATAATTCCAAGGATAAAATCTGGTCTAAAAATGCGCAGACACTTTCGTTTAACGCTGGTGCTTTCGGAATTAAATTCTCCGGAAATTTTAATTATGTCTATTCCAATTATAATTTTCCGGATTCCTTTGCAAAGAAAACTTTTGGAAATGAAATTGTTGCTTTTGAAGCCAATGCTAATAAAAAAGACGATGCTTTTTGGAATGAAATCCGCCCCATTCCTCTTACTATTGAAGAAAGTACTGATTATACCAAAAAAGATAGTTTACTGACTATTAGAAAATCTCAAAAATACCTGGATTCTGTAGATGCAAAACATAATAAGTTTAAAGTATGGGATATTTTAATGGGTTATGATTATAAAAACAGTTCAAGGAAATATTCATTTGGATATGAAGGCTTATTGAATTTAGGTTCTTTAAGTTTTAATACCGTACAGGGATTTAATTTTGATTCGGGGTTTTCATTCAGAAAATGGAATGACGAAAAAGGAAAAAACACTTCTGTAAGCACCACTTTTAATTACGGTTTTTCAGATGAGCGTTTTAGAGTTACCGGAAACTTTACTCATCAATTCAACAATATCAATTACGCTCAAGTAAATCTCTCAGGAGGAACAAAAACAACTCAGTTTAATGGAGCTTCACCCATCACTAAATTTGTCAATTCTGTTAGCTCTTTATTTTTTAAAGACAATTACATGAAGTTATATAATTTGGAATTTGCTCAAATCAATTATTCACAAAATGTCGCAAACGGAATTAATTTGAATGCTAGAGTAGCGTATGAACAACGAAAACCTCTTTTTAATACTACCGATTATTCTGTCTTTAAAAAGGATGATGTGTATTCTTCTAACAATCCTTTGGCTCCGGATGATTATACAACTCTGTCATTTGACCGCCATCACTTATTTAAAACCGCTTTGAATGCCAGAATTAATTTTGGAAACAAATACATTTCAAGACCTGATGGAAAGTTTAATATTAGCAATGACAAATATCCAACCATCTTTTTGGCTTTTGAAAAAGCATTTGCCGCTAATGAAAAAAAATATGAATTTGAACGTTTAAGTGCTTCCTTATTTTACGATTTATCATTAGGAAACAAGGGAGTCACAGGAATTAATTTAAAAGCCGGTAAATTCCTTAATGCGGAAGATATTTCTTTTATCGATTATAAACATTTTAACGGAAACCAAACCCATATCGGAACGAGCAGCAGATATCTGAATGTATTTAATTTAATGCCCTATTACTCAAACAGCACTAACGACTGTTACTTTGAAACGCATTTGGAATATAATGATACCGGATTTATCATGAATAAAATCCCTGTTTTGAATCTTTTAAAATCTACGATGAATATTGGTTTTCATGCTTTGGCATTACCAGACAGAAATCCTTATACAGAATTTACAGTTGGGTTAGACAATTTAGGTTTTGGCAAGTTTAAATTGTTTCGGTTGGATTATGTACACTCTTACCAAAGCGGCATTCAGCAAAATGGAGTGGTGTTCGGTCTGAAGATTTTGAATGTATTGGATTAGATTTAATACAATCTTGTCACTTCGACGAAGGAGAAGTCACATAAAGAAGCTCACTCAAGTAACTTCCTTTTATTGTAAGAAGCAAAAGATGATAAAAATTAATAAAAGATTATGTTTAATCCACAAGAAGGCTTTCAATCTTATTATGTTTA
>CBFGNY010000337.1:0-3073 GCA_965650235.1 uncultured Flavobacterium sp.
TCCAGCCCTACAATATTTAATCGAGCCGATGGCTCTTGCTTCTCGTTCAACTCAAACTTGATCGCTTGGATATGCATAACGATAGCGCGGAAATTCTTTCCATTCCCGCAATGTATATCACTTTATAAACATTAAAAATTCCGTAGGAATGAATTATATTATAGCAACGGATTTTAATCCGTTGTAAAATTTAATATCAGGTACAAGAGTTCCATAGGAACGGATCATATTAAACATAAAATGTGACGAACCTACGGCTCTTTCTTACTTTGTATCTAAACTGGATTAAAATCCAGCCCTACAATATTTAATCGAGCCGATGGCTCTTTCTTTTGGTTTACCAAACACTCTAATAATCTCACATCTTTTAAATAATAAAAAAACTCTTTAAAAAATTTGCGAAACCAAAAAGTTGCGCATATATTTGCAACCAAATGATTTCGTAAATAAATTTACAACAAATGAGAAGAGACATTTTTCAGGCAATAGCAGACCCAACAAGGCGGGCTATTATATCTTTGATTGCCTTACAAGCGATGACACCAAACGCCATTGCCGAAAATTTTAATACTACCAGACAGGCAATTTCTAAACATCTTCGCATTTTAGCCGAATGCGAATTGGTAAAACAAGAACATCTGGGCAGAGAAATTTATTACTCCCTTGAAATTGAAAAAATGAAAGAAATTGACCAATGGCTTAGCCAATACAGGGAAATTTGGCAAACCAGATTCAATCAACTTGACGAATTATTAGCAACAATTAAAAAATAGAAAAATGGAAAATTTAGTATTTGATTTTACTGTTGACAAACCAAGCAAAACAGTAACCATTGTAAAAGAATTTGCAGCCGAATTGCATTTGGTTTGGGACGCGTACACCAAACAGGAAATACTGGACCAATGGTGGGCACCAAAACCATGGGCGTCAAAAACAAAAGTGATGAATTTTGAGGAAGGCGGAAGACGCTTTTATGCCATGGTAAGTCCGGAGGGACAAGAGCATTGGGCGCTTCAGAAATATATTTCGATTAGTCCGAAAAGTAATTTTAAACTCTATAATTCTTTTGCAGACAAAGATGAAAATCCTCAATTACCAGGTTCTGAATGGGATTTGAATTTTACCGATCTAAATGGAACTACAAAAGTACTTATTACCATTTATAAAGAATCTCTGGAGCGAATGGAACAAATGATCGAAATGGGCTTTAAAGAAGGATTTACAATGACACTAAAAAGCTTGGAGGAATTATTGACAAATTTGTCTCAAAAATAATTTTGATTTAGTACATAGCGGAAAACATATTCCTTCATAAAACTGATAATCAAACGGATAACTATTTTTGGCTCCAGAAATTTATTGAATTTCCTTATATTTGATAAAACCAATAACACAAAACATCATGAGAAAAATAATCGTCATAACTATGATTACTATTGATGGCGTAATGCAGGCGCCCGGTGGTTCTGAAGAAGATACTTCGGGCGGTTTTGAATATGGAGGCTGGGTGGCACCTTTTGGAGATGAAGAATATGGCAACGTTATGCAGAAACAAATGAAACCCGCCGATATTCTTTTGGGCAGAAAAACATTTGATATTTTTGAAGACTATTGGCCCAAACATGCAGAAGGCTGGCCGGGAATCAATGAAGTCAACAAATATGTTTTGTCTTCCACCAGAAAAACCTCTGATTGGGAAAACACTGAATTTCTTTCTACCATAGAAGATATCAAAAAACTCAAAAATTCTGAAGGGGGCGATGTTAAAGTCTGGGGAAGCGCCAGACTTGTTCAGCTATTGCTTCAATATGATTTAGTTGATGAACTTGCTCTCTTAGTGTATCCGATAATTCTTGGCAAGGGTAAAAAATTGTTTGATGACAACTCCACTCCGGCGGGATTTACATTAATTGAAAGTACGGTTACGCCAAGCGGAGTCATTGCTGTAAGTTACAAGCGAGCGGGCGATGTGAAAACTGGGACTATTGGAGAATAAAGTATTTACTATTTTATATCAATCAATTTAAAAAGTAAAAATCAATATTTCTCAACAAAAGGACAGTCAATAAACCCAAAATGATTATTTTTGATAGTATCAAATGATAGTATCAAAATGAAACCTCCATACGAAATAACAGCTGAAATATTAAAATTAATCGTTTCTGTTTCTGAAAAAATCGGAGAAGTAAACGCAAAATATTTAGTTAAACAGAATCCTACTTTAAGGAAGCAAAATAAAATCAAGACAATTCATTCTTCATTAAGTATTGAAGGAAATACACTATCAGAAGAACAAATAACTGCTATTATTGAAAACAAAAGAGTTGCTGGCCCTCAAAAGGACATTGTTGAAGTTTTAAATGCTTTGGAGGTTTATGATAATTTAAATTCTTTGAAATATCAATCGGAAAAAGATTTTTTGAACGCGCATAAACTGCTAATGAAAAATCTAATTGAAAATCAGGGAACATATAGAAAAAAAGGTGTCGGAATTGTAAAAGGTTCAAAAGTTGCACATATTGCACCCCCTCATGAAAACGTTCCTTTCCTGATGAAAGACCTATTTGAATATTTAAAAGATAAATCTGAAATTTCATTAATAAAAAGTTGTGTATTTCATTACGAAATAGAGTTCATTCATCCCTTTATGGCCGGAAACGGAAGAATGGGAAGATTATGGCAAACCTTGATTTTAATGAGCGAATATCCATTATTTGAATTTCTGCCTTTCAAAACTTTGATCTCAAAAAATCAGGATGAATATTATAAAGTTTTGTCGGCTTGTGACAAGGAAGGAAAGTCGACCAAATTTATTGCTTATATGCTACAGGTAATTCACACTTCACTTTCTGATCTGCTTGAAAATTCAACAAAAAAACTAAACGAAACCGAACGATTACAATTATTTGTTGAAGACGTAAAAGATGGATTTACAAGAAAAGATTACATGAAATATTTTAGCGCATTGTCCTCTGCAACAGCCAGCAGAGATTTGAAAAAAGGTGTGGAAAATCATATTATAGAGAAAACCGGAGATAAAAAAACAACAATCAACGTCAAAAAATAAAACTGC
>CBFGNY010000338.1:0-3070 GCA_965650235.1 uncultured Flavobacterium sp.
ATTTTAATAATTAATTTTAAAATTTTGAATAAAAAATCAAGATTTTGTAGATAAAATTATTTGAAACGTACTCAAGCCAGGGAAATATGTGAAACCACAAAAAAAAACTATCTTGAGTTAGTTTTAAAACGATTAACCAAATAACTGCATAACGCTCTCATGAAGAATATCTTATTGCTGTTCCTTTTGTTTTTTTGTACAATTTTAGTATCCAATGCCCAAAATAATGCTTCTATTAAAGGCACAATCATTGACTCGGCCACTAGTTCTCCGCTAGGTTATTCAACAGTAGCAGTGGTTAATGCTCGCGACACCTCACTTGTGTCATATACGGTAACAAAAGATGATGGAACATTTCAACTGTTGCGCCTGCCAACAACAAGGTCATTAAAACTAATTGTTTCCTATGTAGGATACGAATCATACAGGCAAGTGATGGCCTTAAAGACTGGGATGCTTGATCTTGGAACCCTTAAATTGACGGGCAAAAGCCTTGGGGAAATTGTGATAACAGGAGAACGGTCGCCGGTAGTAATGAAAAAGGATACCATAGAGTTCAATGCTGAGGCATTTAAAACACGCCCCAATGCTTTAGTAGAAGAATTACTAAGACTGCTTCCCGGAGTTCAGGTAAATGAGAATGGCGAGGTATTGGTTAACGGAAAGGGCACCAGTAGGATACTGATTGATGGTAAGGAATTTTTTGGCACCAACCAGCTCATTGCTTTAAGAAATTTAGACGCCGAGATGATCGATAAGATTCAGGTTTATCTGGACCGGGAAAACGATCCTGACCGTAAAATAAATGAGATCAATTTGCAAAACGTGATCAACCTGAAACTAAAAAGTGCCGTTAAAAAAAGTACCATTGGCAAGTTTATGGGTGGAATTGGTTCCAGAGAGCGATATGAGGCAAGCGGTATTATGAGCAGTTTTCGGGATACATTACAGTTTAGTTTGATGGGAGCGGCAAATAACCTTAACAGCACAGGCTTTAGTTATAATGACCTTCAGAGTATGGGTGGGTTCAACCGATCTGGCAGTGATCAGGTAGATTATGGCAACTTTGGCGGGCGCCAATCTGGTGGGTTAGTTAACGTCAAATCCGGCGGAATCAACATCAATAATGACTATGGTAAAAAGTTGAAACTTAATCTTGCCTATTTTTATGGCAACACGATCACCAACAATGAAACTAAAAACTTAAATGAGCAGTCAATTGCCAATACCATTATTACTTCCCTTAGAACAGATCAGGCCAGGCGCAATGCCACTACACATTCATTGGGTGGCCTGGTAGAGTGGAAGCCCGATACTACGGAAAGTATACGGTACCGTCCGGCATTAACCTTTTCTCCAGATCGCTACAGGTATTCCAGCTTTTTGAAACAATCCAATACCCAGGTTCCGGAGTTGAGTGAAACTGATGGCCGCAACCGAAGCAGAACGGGCAACAATGCCTTTTCGCACAATTTTACCTATTACAAGAGATTTAAGAAGGGGAGGTCACTTACCATTAATAACCAGTTAAATATAAATAATGGTAATACCGAGACTTATAATTACAACCAGCTTACCTCTTTTTCATCGGAGCTCGAATCGTCACTGTTCGACCGCTACATTAAAAATGGCAGCAAAACTACAGGAGGTGGCTTGTCTGTTCTGTATAATCTTCCACTAAGCAAAAAACTGACTGCTGAGTTATTTTCTAACAGCCGATATTATTATTGGGCTGAGCCCCTTTCTACCTTTGATGTAAATAGTACCTCAGGAAATTACGACCAATTCCGGGCAGAGCAAAGCAATGATTTCGAACGCACTGGTTTCTTTCAAAATCTTAAGCCACTGCTCAATTATCAGATTAGTCCTAATCTAAGGGTAAGGGTTGCAATCGACCTTGAAATTCAGAATGTCAATAACAGATTTAATACTTCCGTTAACGACATCAGGCAACGTTTTACTGTTTGGTTTCCATCATTGGCAATAGATTACAGTGGTTTTTCAATGAACTATTTCGAGTCGATTGATGTCCCAACTATTTACAATATGCAGCCCCTTTCTCGCGAATTATCCGCACAATACACATTTATAGGTAATCCGAAATTAGTAGCAAGCAGACAACGGTTTTTGAGGGCAAATTATTACCAATACATAACATCACGGTTGCTCAGCATCAGTGGTTATGCCAGTTCCATATTCTCTGATAATAATTTTGTTCAAAAGGCAGTTATTGACGATAAAGGTTTTACAACTGCAACTGTAGTAAATAAAGATGGAGGACAATGGATAAATGGGGGTGGTTCAATAGGTAAACAATTCAAAAAATCTCAAGCGTGGCAGATAGGTCTGCGAACAGGTTTTTTTGGTAGTTACAATAGCCGAATCGTTTTTTTAAATAATGATGAAGCCAGGCAACGCCTTCGTTCATTTGGAGTAACGCAGGATTTTACGCTTAATTACAAATCCGTTGCGATGGTTAATTTCAATTACATGTATCAAAGGTCATTGGTCGATTACCTAAATCAGGATTTCAATTCAGTTATAAACTATTCCCATCGTCTAGGTGGTTCCAGTTCTCTTAGGCTTCCCAATCGGATTGTAATTGATGCAAAATATTCTTTTATATACAGCCCTCAGATTACGCAAGGCTTCCCTAGAAGCTCTCATATTGTCGATTTGGCCGTGTCTTTACTTACACATAAAAAGGATCGTGGGCAATTGAAACTATCTGTTTATGATCTGTTGAACCAAAATATTTCTGTAGCCAGATATGGATATTTAAACGCCTTGATTACTAACGAACAGCTCATTCTTAAACGATATATCATGCTAAATTATCAGTACCGGTTTAATATCCTTAAAGGAAAGGATTAAACCTAAATTTTTTCTCTCTGTAATAATTTACATAACACCTAAAAAGATTAGCAAAAAGCCATTGAAGTGATATATTTTATTCAATAGATTAAAGAATATAGGTTTAGAAAGTTATTTTTGGATATACCATCCAAATAACAACTTTGGAGAACAAATATGTCTAAATCAAATCCCATTTCAATAGTAGTAAAATCTA
>CBFGNY010000339.1:0-3047 GCA_965650235.1 uncultured Flavobacterium sp.
AATGTTTGGTAACCAGTTCTTCCATTTTTAATGCTGATTGCATTGTTTTAAAATATTGCTCCTCACTAAAATCAACTCCATCTCCTTTTTTATTCCAGTTGATTACAGCATAATGATGAACACCAACTCCTCCTAACATATTATGCGGAATATTTTTCATTAAAACTTCTGTCCAGTTATAATCATCACTGCTTGCTCCTGATGCAATTCGGGTAATGCCACCAGTATTTTCCCAATCTGACATGAAAGTGGCAAACTTGCGGTATTCTCCGGCATAATATTCCGCTGTCATGTTTCCTCCACAGCCCCAGGCTTCATTTCCTATTCCCCAGAATTTAACTTTCCATGGTTCAGTTCTACCGTTCTTTTTACGCAAATCACTCATCGGACTTTTACCGCTAAAGTTGGTGTACTGTACCCAATCCGCAAGTTCCTGAACAGTTCCGCTCCCTACATTTCCTGACAAATACGGTTCTGTTCCCAGAAGTTCACACATATTTAAAAAGTCATGGGTTCCAAAACTATTATCTTCAGTAACGCCACCCCACCATTTGTTTACAATGGTTGGTCTTTGTTCCTGAGGCCCAATTCCGTCTTTCCAATGATACGTGTCGGCAAAGCAACCTCCCGGCCATCTTAAATTCGGAATTTTTAAATCTTTTAAAGCCGCAATAATATCATTTCTAACTCCTTTAGTATTTGGGATTTTTGAAGTATCCCCTACAAAAAAACCTCCGTAAATACAGCGACCTAAATGTTCAGCAAAATGTCCGTATATGTTTTTGTTGATTATAGGAGCTTTATCATCATTTTTTAATGTGATAGTAGTAATTTCTTTCTGTGCGAAGGTGATTTGATTAAAAAAAATAAAGAGAAATGTGATTAATAATGTCTTTTTCATGTTTTTTAGTTTGAAATTAGTTTTAATTATACAATACATTTAGGAAAACCTAAATAAATTAAATTTAAAATGTAATGATTTAAGTGTGGTTTTTACATTTGTAAATATAACAATAATAGTGACTCAAAAAAATGCATTTCTTAAAATAAGTGTGAAATTAATTTTGAATAAACAGTTTTGTAAAAATAAATTAAAACATTTACAGTTTACATTACATTTAAAGCATCTTAATTAACCATTAATTCCAAGTATGACTTTTAATTAAGTGTAAAAAACACATTATTATTACAACATTTTTAAGGAAGTTTATATATTTACCAAATAAAATATAAAATATGATAAACAGTTATAGTTCTGCGGATAAGGTTTTATTGGCCGTAGATTGTATCATTTTTGGATTTGACCATCAGGGGCTAAAAATACTTTTGATCAAGAGGGACTTCGAACCTGAAAAAGGAAAATGGTCTTTAATTGGAGGTTTTTTAAAACGCGACGAAATACTAGACGATGCCGCCATTCGGATTTTGAATACCTATACCGGGTTGCATGATATTTATATGGAACAGCTGCATGCGTACAGCGAAATAGATCGTGATCCCGTAGACAGAACTATTTCTGTTTCCTATTATGCCTTAATTAATATTGAAAACCATAATACTGAATTGATTAAAAATTATCATGCCGAGTGGTTTAGTATAGCTGATGCTCCTAATCTTATTTTTGACCACAACGAAATGGTGCAACATGCCATTAGAAGATTGCGTTACAGAACTTCGATAAAACCAATCGGATTTGAATTACTGCCTGAAAAATTCACGATGCGCCAATTGTTAGAACTATATGAAGCAATTTTAAGTAAGGAATTGGATAAACGTAACTTTATCAGTAAAATCAATTCTCTGGAAATTTTAAATAAACTGGAAGAAAAAGACATGCAGTCTTCCAGAAAAGGATCCTACTTATACACATTCAACAAAGAAAAATATGAGGAAAAATTACTTAACGATTTTGTTCTGAATTTATAAAAACCAAACACGGAATAATCAGCTCATTGATTCCTTGATCTGTAAAATACATCAAAAACAAAACCCTGAAAGTCACAAGCTTTCAGGGTTTTTACTACAATAAAACTACTATTTAAATAAACTAATTCACTTTTTATTTTAACTATTCCCTTTTTGATAATCTGCCAAAAAAGTAGCTAATCCAATATCTGTTAACGGATGCTTCAATAAACCTTCGATCGCACTCAAAGGTCCTGTAATAACATCTGATCCGGTTTTTGCACAATTGATAATATGCATTACATTTCGAACTGAAGCCGCCAATATCTGAGTTTCAAAACCATAATTATCATAAATAAGCCTGATTTCTTCAATCAAATTCATTCCATCTGTCGAAATATCATCTAATCTTCCAATGAAGGGTGACACATAGGTTGCACCTGCTTTTGCTGCCAACAAAGCTTGTCCTGATGAAAACACCAAAGTACAATTGGTTCTGATTCCTTTGTTTGAAAAATATTTAATCGCTTTTACACCATCTTTAATCATCGGAATTTTTACCACAATTTGTGGATGCAGTGCAGCTAACTTTTCACCTTCGGCAACCATTCCTTCAAAATCTGTTGAAATAACTTCGGCACTTACATCGCCATCAACTAATTCACAAATTTTTATATAGTGATCCAAAATATTTTGGGCTCCCATAATTCCTTCCTTTGCCATTAATGACGGATTTGTCGTAACACCATCCAAAACTCCTAAATCGTTGGCTTCTTTAATATCTTTTAAGTTTGCTGTATCTATAAAAAATTTCATGCTTTCTTTTTATTTTAATGAATTAAAATTGTTTTCTTTTAAGTATGCATTGATTTGTTCAGCTGCATTTTTACTGGTAAAACCAAATTTCTGATCCAGAACCGAAGCCGGCGCGGAATAACCGAAATGATCCAGTCCGAATACCTTTCCGCTGTTTCCAACCAGGCTTTCCAGATTAACCGGAAGCCCGGCAGTAAGTCCGAAGACCAGTCCGTCTTTTGGAATAACACTCTGCTGGTATTCTTTTGGCTGTGACCTGAAAAGCCCCCCTGAGATTATCGATGCCACATTTATTTTGATCTGCATCGTGCTTTCAAGTTCTGCGG
>CBFGNY010000340.1:0-3032 GCA_965650235.1 uncultured Flavobacterium sp.
AAATTCCGGCTCCAACTCTCGAATACTCCGCCAATAAAGGGCTTAAAGGACACTTGTTTTATTTTTAAAAATCATAACTGATTGATTTTTAGTATTTATTTGTATTTGTTATCTTTGCACCGAAGAAATTTCAAAAAGGTGACAGCGTTTTGAAGAAAAACAATTTATGATAAAGAAATGGTATTATTACACAAGTTTAATCGTTATTATTACATTTTTAACACTGGGTTTTAAGCCCTTTAATCTGGAAGCCAAACCTTGGTTTATAACAGAAAAAACAGATGGATCAGAATATATTTTTCCATCGCAAGAAGAGGATGACTATCCTACACTACATAAGTTAAACGTTCCATTTACAGGAAAACGCCTTATTGGTTTTAAAGAAGCAGTTGCTTTTAAAGAATCTCAGGGAAAATACCGAAAAGTAAATTCTATCGGGTACATGGGAAAATACCAATTTGGATCTAATACTTTAAGATCTGTAGGTGTTCACAATGACAATGCCTTTCTAAAAAATCCTGCACTACAGGAAAAAGCATTCATTGCATTACTATCTAAAAACAAATGGATTTTACGTCGGGAAATTGAAAAATATGAAGGTAAAATCATTAATGGCATTGAAATTACAGAATCAGGAATTTTAGCCGCTGCACATTTAGGTGGTGCAGGTTCAGTAAAAAAATTCTTCAGAAACAAAGGAAACAGACTTTTCAGAGATGCTTATGGCACTTCTTTAAGAAGTTATATGAAAGCTTTTGGAGGTTATGACCTTTCATATATTGAAGCAGACAGTAATGCTACAATTAACGATTAAGAATAGAAAAAAATCCCGATATTCGGGATTTTTTTTATGAAAAATCAAATTTCCTTAATCAATTAATATTTCTAAAATTTGGATAGCAGCTTCGCTAATTTTTGTTCCCGGACCAAAAATAGCAATTGCTCCTGCATCAAATAAAAATTGATAATCCTGTTTCGGAATAACACCTCCAACAATCACCATAATATCTTCACGGCCATGTTTTTTTAGTTCCTCAATCACCTGAGGGACTAATGTTTTGTGACCAGCTGCCAGCGATGAGACACCTAAAATATGTACATCGTTTTCAACGGCTTGTTTCGCAGCTTCTGCAGGTGTTTGAAAAAGTGGACCAATATCTACATCAAAACCAACATCGGCATAGCCTGTTGCTACTACTTTTGCACCGCGATCATGACCATCCTGTCCCATTTTGGCAATCATAATTCTTGGTCGTCTTCCCTCTTGTTTCGCAAAGGCATCAGCAAGTTGCATGGCCTTTTCAAAATTCTCGTCGTTTTTAATTGCTGCACTATACACTCCGCTTACAGATTTTATTTGTGCTTTGAACCTGCCGAAAATACTTTCAAGAGCATCACTGATTTCGCCTAAAGTAGCTCTGTTTCTTGAGGCCTCAATAGCAATTTCTAATAAATTTCCCTGTCCGGTTTTAGCACAATGAATTAATTTTTCGAGTGATTGGTTTACTTTTTCCGTATTTCGTGTTCCTTTTATTTGTTCCAGCCTTTCAATTTGTTGTTGACGAACCATTTGGTTGTCAACATCCAAAATATGCAAAGGATCTTCTTTTGCTAACCTAAATTTATTGACACCAACTATAACATCTTGTCCGCTGTCTATTCTTGCTTGTTTTCTTGCAGCAGCTTCTTCTATTCTTAGTTTCGGAATTCCTGCTTCAATAGCTTTTGTCATTCCGCCTAATTCTTCAACTTCCTGAATAAGTTTCCAGGCATTTTCTACCATTTCATTCGTCAGGCTTTCTACATAAAAACTTCCTGCCCAAGGATCTACTGTTTTCGTAATTTTAGTTTCTTCCTGTAAAAAAATCTGCGTATTACGTGCAATTCTTGCAGAAAAATCTGTTGGTAAAGCAATGGCTTCATCAAGCGCGTTGGTATGTAAGGATTGTGTACCACCAAAGGCAGCTGCAGCGGCTTCTATACAAGTTCTGGTAACATTATTAAATGGATCTTGTTCTGTTAAACTCCAGCCACTAGTTTGGCAATGTGTTCTTAAAATTAATGATTTTTCATTTTTTGGATTAAACTGTTTCACCAATTTGGCCCAAATCATTCTTCCGGCTCTCATTTTGGCAATTTCCATAAAATGATTCATGCCAATTGCCAAGAAAAAAGACAATCTGGGCGCAAATTCATCAATGGTCATACCTGTTGATAATCCCGTTCTGATATATTCCAAACCATCGGCAAGTGTGTAAGCCAATTCAATATGAGCAGTCGCTCCAGCCTCTTGCATATGATAGCCTGAAATGGAAATAGAATTGAATTTCGGCATTCTTTTGCTTGTAAATTCAAAAATATCAGCAATGATTTTCATCGAAGGAGTTGGCGGATAAATGTAAGTATTCCGAACCATGAATTCTTTCAAAATATCATTCTGAATCGTTCCTGAAAGTTTGCTAAGTTCTACACCTTGTTCTTTTGCTGCAACAATGTAAAATGCCATAATAGGTAAGACGGCACCATTCATGGTCATTGAAACGGACATTTCATCTAATGGAATCTGATCGAAAAGCACTTTCATATCTTCAACCGAATCAATCGCAACGCCAGCTTTTCCGACATCGCCAACTACTCTTTCATGATCTGAATCGTAACCTCGATGCGTTGGTAAGTCAAAAGCTATAGATAAGCCTTTTTGACCGGCAGCTAAATTTCGTCTGTAAAAAGCATTGCTTTCTTCAGCGGTTGAAAACCCTGCATATTGACGAATTGTCCACGGACGTTGTATGTACATTGTGGAATAGGGCCCACGTAGATAAGGTGCAAAACCTGCTCCAAAATCAAGAAATTCTAAATCTTCGATATCCTTTTCAGAATAGGTTTGTTTTAATTCGATGCCTTCGGCGGTTGTAAAGTTAGAAGTTAGTGGTTCGGAGTTAGGGGACTGTACTTCTAACTCTTCACGTTTAACATCTAACTTAATATGTTTAAGGTCTTTTCTCAATTGTAAAATAATTACTTAAAATAGG
>CBFGNY010000341.1:0-3013 GCA_965650235.1 uncultured Flavobacterium sp.
CGGAGCTAATACATTTTGCTGAGGATCCTGACTAATGGCAGCAAAATCTTCATTAGTATATAAGCCTGTTGCTGTTAGCCCCCATAAAGTGTTATTTTGAATACCTGTTGCAGAGCGATAGGTTCCTTTTAATGACGCCGCTTCATCTCTTTCAGTCACTTTATTTTCAACATAAGTGAAATTACCACGCCAGCTCATAAAGAAATCAGGTGTTATCTGCTTATTAAAATTTAGGGCAATTTCAAAACCTTTATTTTCCATTTTTCCAAAATTGGCCCACGGTGCATTAATAAACCCTGCCTGACTTGGAACAGTATTTCTTGAAATAAAGATGTCCTTTCTTTTTTCCTGGAAAAAATCAACGGTCAGATCAAGCATATTCAGTATTCCTAATTCAATACCAATATCTGCTTTTGCTACATTTTCCCAGGTCAAACCTCCTACTCCAATTTCACCTTCCTCAATTCCTTCGTATTTTACGCCAGGGCCAGTACCAAAAGTGTAGTCAGAATTATTATTGTCACTAATTGTAGTTAAATAAGCAAACCTTCTGTTACCGCCAATATTATCATTTCCTACAAGCCCATAAGCACCACGGAATTTAATTTTATTAAAAATGTCCCTGTAGGGTTCCATAAATTTTTCCTCACTTGCAATCCATCCTACAGCTACAGATGGGAAAAAACCATAACGGTCTTTCTTTTCGAAATTTTCTGATCCATTATATCCAAAATTAAATTCTGCAATATATTTACCATCATAAGCATAGGAAGCTCTTCCTGCCAATCCCTGATGTCTAAAAGCCTGAGGCCCCCTGTCATCCTGATATTCATCCTGATTATATAACAATAAACCATTTATATCATGTTTATCATTAAAAGTGCGGTTATACGTTGTGCTTGCTTCCAGATAAGTACGTTTATTTCCAAACTCTTGTGAAGTAGTATATCCCAGATATTCCTGTCCACTATTATCAAGCCTGTCTTTAATTAAACTCCCATCAAGATCTCTTTCTGTGGCTACATCATAATAGAAAGGGGTTTTACCACGTGTTACCCTGTTTTGAGAAAAAGAATCAAAAGAATAGGTGAATTTTGCTCTTAAACCTGGTGTAACAGCTTTAAAATCCTGCTCTAATGATACCAGACTTTCAATTTTGCTGCCACCTTGTTTATAATATCCCTGCTGGGTACTTACAGCCCATGGGTTTGGACGTTGTGGAATCTTAGGAAGAGTTCCGTCTGAATATACTGCAGGATGGGCAAAAGGAGTCGTTTCAAAAGCAAAAGCAAATAATTCATCAGTACTGCTGTTACCTTTATTTAGATTTTGTAAAAACCCTCCAATATTTACTCTTAACAAAGTTGTTTTTGATAAGTTAACATCAACATTTGAACGGACATTGGTTCTGTTTAGTTTCGTTTCTGAATCATACGATTGTTTGGGATCTCTTGCCAATATTCCTTTTTCACTATAATGAGAAACAGTTAATGCGTATCTCAAAATTTCTGATCCTCCGGCAACATTAAAATTGCTTCTTGACGTAAAAGCGTAATCTTTGGTAATATCATCTACCCAATTTACATCAGGATATAAATCAGGATCATATTTACTAGCCGTTCTATTTATACGATCCTGAGAATATAATTCCGTACCAGATAATTCATTTAGTAAACTCATGTATGGAGCAGCACCAATGAAACTTGGCAATTTTGTAGGTTCCTGAACTGAATATTCAGTTCTTACCCTTATTCTTGGAGCTCCAACAAAACCTCTTTTTGTATTAATTAAAATAACTCCATTTGCTCCTCTGACACCATAAACAGCACTGGCGGCAGCATCTTTTAAGACGGAGAAAGACTCAATTTCTGAAGGATCAAGATCGTTCAGGTTTCTTTCAATTCCATCTACCAATACAAGCGGATTTGTTGATCCTGCAAAAGTAGAAATTCCACGAATCCTTATATCCGACTGGTCATAACCTGGCTCTCCCGAACGCTGTACAGCCATAACACCGGTAATCTGCCCGGCCAGGTTATTGCTTAATGTACGGGCAGTTCCTACTTGTAATAATGAAGGTTTTATAGTACTGATCGCCCCTACAACTGAAGCTTTCTTTTGTGTACCATAACCTACAACTA
The DNA here is from genome assembly GCA_965650235.1 of uncultured Flavobacterium sp. GTDB lineage: Bacteria > Bacteroidota > Bacteroidia > Flavobacteriales > Flavobacteriaceae > Flavobacterium. The sequence goes on from CBFGNY010000341.1 coordinate 2,142, forward strand.
CAACGGTTTGAAGATCACTGGTCTCCTCTGCCAGTGCTACCGTTACCTTTTTAGCATTATTCAAAGGCTTCTCCACCTGCTTCATTCCAATATATTTAAATATAAGCACTGCATCAGGAGAAGATACTGTTATAGTAAAAGTACCATCAAAGTCTGTAGTTACTGCGTTTTTTGTGCCTTTTTCAAGTACAGTAGCACTGGGCAATGACAGCCCTTTATCATCAGTTACTTTTCCGGTTATTTTTATGGGATCCTGTGAATTGCTGTTCTGTGCATAACCATTCCCCACACAGAGCATTAGAAACAATAAACAGATCAATCCTTCTTTACTGAACTTTTTACTCAGGGTAAATAAGCTCAGTCGAGTGAATGACATTTTACAAGTCGGTTTAATTTTCATTTGAGTTAATTTTTGGTTTTTATTAGTTAGTTTCTTCAATTAAATATTTTCTTTAAGAATTTGAATATAGCTTCATCCAGAACCACACAAAATATCACAAATAATAATATGTCATTTAATTCTGTTCTTCTTTACGACATATGAAAATATCCTATGATTTTTTTATTGATACTATAATTAATATCTTAAAAATTATATTTTAATTTTAGACCAAATTAGGATACAGAGCACATATTTTTAATCCCATTTTGTTTCATAATTATGTTCAAATGATTCATACACCCCCGAAAACGTTGAAAAAATGGAATAGAAATAAAATAAATACGTAATACGCCACAAATGAAAAAATCATTTAAACAAAAGGGCAAAATGCAAGTGTTTTCAAGTTAGAAATAGTGTTTTATGGCTTGAATTTTATCCCCTAATTTTTAGTCGGACCTATTCATTTTACCATTTAAGGTGTAAGAGGATT
>CBFGNY010000342.1:0-2983 GCA_965650235.1 uncultured Flavobacterium sp.
TGTTTTATCAATTGAAATTGATGAGATGTAAGCAAAAGTTGTTGCATCATAAACAGTTATTGCCTCTGAAATTGCGTTAGTAACATATAATTTTCCATTTAGAACGAGACTGTAACGAGGGTTTTCAAGTTTTTCAGTAATAGTTCCCAGGTTTGCAAATGTATATCGGTTTACCACTTCTACTTCATTAGAGTTGTTTATAATGATAAAAGCTTTATCACCATCAAAACTCATTGATTGGGCTACATCTCCCAACACTTTTGTTGGATTAACAAGCTCAAAAATATTATTTTGTGAAGTTGCAAAATCATTTGAAAGATAAGATACAGACGCATTTGGTGTTCCAAAGTTTCCTTCATTCAAAATCAATACACCATTGTCATATGCTCCTAATGGAATATCATTTTCAACACTATCATCGTTGCTGCATGAGGCAAATAAAAATGCAGATGCAATAATTCCTAAATAAAGATTTTTTAATTTCATGTTTTAATAATTAAGGTTTAAATAAAGAGTTAAATTTCGCCCTGGCATAAAACGGCTAGGCAGAGCCTCATATTTTTCATTCCAAATATTGGCTGTTCTTACACCAATTTTGAAAACATTTTTTTTGCTAAAATTATAATCAACCCCGACATTTGAAACATTGTATGCATCAAGAATATATTTTGGATTATTGTCTGAAGTAGTAAAAATTTCTCCAGTGTACATTATTTGATAGTAAGCAGAGATTTTTTTATAATAATAAGATAGTGATCCTGTGAGTTTATGATAAGGAACATAAAAAAGCTGTTTGTCAGTATTGTTATCTAATGAAACGGTATAGGCATAAGTGCCGCTAAAATCAAAATTATGTTTGTTGAAACTTTTACGCCATCCAAGTAAAGCCTCTGCACCATATATAGATACTTTGTCAGTGTTTACGGGAGACCAGTTTCCAGAATTGTTTGGCAACCAACGAATCATATCTGCAATTTTCATGGTATAACCAGTTAATGATAATCGTAAATTTTTATAATTAAACTGATTACCTATTTCTGCCTGAAATGAACTTTCAGGTTTTAAGTCAGGATTTCCGCTTCCTTCCCAATATAAATCATTGAAAGTTGGAATTCTGTAGTTTCTGGAAAAATTAAATTTCAGCTGATAGAAGTCCGAAAAATTATAGCGTGAACCAACAGAAAAAAGCACTGGACTTTTATAAACATCCGAAACTTCTTTTCGGGCGCTCATTTCATAATTCCATTTTTCACTCAGAATGTGATTCCATAAAATACTTACACCACCAATTTCGCGATTGCTTTTGCCAATTCCTGAACCAATTCCATCATTTTTAGTATAATCTAATATAGAACTGATTTTTATTGTAGAAGATATTGTATAATCGAGATCATATTTTCCAATGAAACTTTTTACACCTCCTGAAGTGAACCCATCTCTATTGATGTCTTCAAAGTAATTATAATGTTCTGTGATATACGCCAGTCTTAGATTAGAAATGGATTTAGTGAAAGTGCTACTCCATGTTAATAAATTTCGAGTGTTGTAATCTTCATATCTTGTTCTGGTTGCATTTGGTGATGTTAACGAAAAATGACGTTCTCCATCATAGATTTCACTATAAAACTTAATGCTGTTTTTTGCATTTATTTTATATCCAATAGCCGCATCAAGAGTATTATTGTAGTATTGTCCGTTTAAATTATGAGCATCCTGCCTAACAAATTTAAAATCATTATCAGAACTATTTCTGGTAAAGCTAGCATCAAAACTCCATTTTTTGGTAGCAGCTGTGATTCCATAAATGGTACTTAAAGTATTAAATTCACCATAATAAATTTGAAGATCATTTTTGAAAGTATCAGTAAATTTCAAGTCATTATTTAAATGAATTGTTCCGCCAATCGCACCGCTTCCATAAATCACACTTCCTCCTCCTGCTTTTACATCAATTGAATTAAAACCCCGTGTTGAAATTGTATTGAAATCTGTTTGTCCTAACAATTGAGAGTTTATATTGATTCCATTCCAGACTACTACGGTTTGCTGTGATGTGGTCCCTCTAAAAGAAGGTGAAGAAGTCATGCCAAGACCATTTTCTTTAAAATAAATAACCGTATTATAATTTAAGAGTGAGGTTAGTGAAGATTGGTTTTTACTAATGATAGTATCACTTAGCTGCTGAATAGATTGTGTGTTAGAGAAGCTCTTAAGATGATTATCAGAAACCAAAACCTCTTTTAATTTTGTAATAGAATCATGCTGCGCCAAAATTATCTGGCACATAAGCAGCAAGCAAAAAGCAAAACGTTTTTTTAAAGTCATAATTTCTACACTCTTTTTCCCGAGAGTTCGATATTTGTTATAAAGGCAGGTCTCCTGGCTTGCGTCTTGTTGTTTACCTTCCCATCACACGAGTGACAGTGGTTTTGTAGATAACAACAAGCATTCTTAAAAAGAACTAAGCTTACAGTTGCGGGTACAGCTCAAGATTTATGAATTTAAAATATTTAAAATCAGTGACTTGATTCCCTTTTAATGTGTTTTTGAATTTAAAACACAACCTTAATTGCGTGCAAAGATAAAGTTAAAAATATGTAAAAATCAAATTTGTTTTACTTTTTAAAACAAATTCTAAACAAAAGGAACTTTAAAAATCTATTTTGATGACTTCTCCAAAAGCCACTTTGTTTTGAAAAGCATCTTTTAATGGCAGTGCCGAATGATGACATAAAAAGCTTCTGATAATACCGGCATGAGTTACCATAATAACCGGAGAATTTATTTTTACCGATATTTTTTCGGATAAAAAGGAATCCGTTCTTTCATGCAAATCAACAAAAGATTCTCCGTTTGAAACTTTAATATTTACAAAATCTTCCATCCACGGATTGAGTTGTTCCTGCGGAATATTATTCCAGTTTTTCATTTCCCAATCGCCAAAATTCATTTCCATTAACATTGAATCTTCGTGATATGAAAT
>CBFGNY010000343.1:0-2944 GCA_965650235.1 uncultured Flavobacterium sp.
TTATATAAAAATCCCCAGTTTTTATGCAGATTTAGACAAAAACAACCGCAAAGGATGTGCTGATGATGTTGCCAGAGAAGTTATAAAACTTGAAAGAGATAACATTAAAGGACTTGTAATCGACTTAATTAATAATGGCGGCGGTTCTATGGAAGAAGCCATAAGACTGTCCGGAATGTTTGTTGATTACGGACCGCTTTCCATTGTTATAGATAATAAACAAAACAGATCGGTAATAAACGATCCATATAAAGGCATGATTTATAAAGGGCCAATTGTAATTCTAATAAACAGTAATACAGCTTCTGCCAGTGAATTTTTTGCTTCAATATTGCAGGACTACAACCGTGCTTTATTATTAGGCAGCAATACATTAGGGAAGGCTACTATGCAAACCATTCTTCCGCTTGATGAAAATACAACTACCGACTTTTTAAAAATGAGTATTAATAAATTTTACAGGGTTACAGGAAAAAGCCATCAAAATACAGGTGTTACTCCGGATGTTGTCCTTCCCGAATTTTATGAAAATGTATATGAAAAAGAAAGTAATTTTCCCACTGCCATCAAAAACGACAGCATTATCCCTTTATTAAAATACAAGCCGTATGTAAAGAGAAGCTTAATCGACAAAATTGCAAAAAACAGTTCTGCAAGACTGAGTGATAATTTTTATTTCAAACAAATTAAAGAAATCAATTCAAAAATTGATGAAATAATAAATGTTCCAAAAACTGAAGTTCCAATGACCCTGAATTCAATTTTTGAACAAAAAACCATTAGAAATAAATTGTGGACAGAGATTAATACGTTTAGTGATGACAATAATCCATTAGATGTTTATAATTCAACCGTAAATCAATTTTTATTGGGGGTATATCCTGCTGAGAAAACAATAAATCAATATCAAATTGATAATCTCAAAACCAATCCTTACCTGAGTGAAGCTGTTACTATTATCAATGAATTTAATGCTTCAAAATAAATTAATCTGTAGCGAAATTTAAAGCCTGAGTTCTGCTAATTTGTTTTGAAGCAGAAACATTGGACATTTTACCTAGCATTGCTCCCGCTTTCCGTTGCAAACGAAGTTCACTGAACTCCGATTAAAATAAAAGTTAAGTGAAGTAATCTTTTGTGGCGAACGCCACCATAAAAGGATTTCCAGTTTAATCGGGGCTGAAAGGGATTATTTTTGCACTTTTGCTGTCATTTAAAGAAAGTTCTAAATTACCTCCTGATTTAGCCGGAGATCAAAAAATTAAATACTATAAAAGGCTAACTAAATGAAAAGTTGAGCATTTTTAGGTTAAAGCCAATTATACTTTAACTCAGTTTACCTACAGTTGAAGCGGAAGCAATTCAAAAATAGAATGATCTTAGATTAATTTAAAAAAGAATAGAGTTTGATTTTGGAAAAATAAGGAATAACTGTATTTTTGCATCTCAAATAAAAAATCAGTAATGGGAAGAGCGTTCGAATTTAGAAAAGGAAGAAAAATGAAACGTTGGTCAGCAATGGCCAAAACATTTACCCGAATTGGTAAAGATATTGTTATGGCTGTTAAGGAAGGCGGTCCAAACCCGGATGCTAACTCCAGATTAAGAGCTGTAATACAAAATGCAAAAGCAGCCAACATGCCTAAGGACAATGTGGAGCGTGCTATAAAAAATGCAAGCAATAAAGATACTGCCAACTATAAAGAAATTTTATTTGAAGGATATGCTCCTCACGGAATTGCAATTTTAATTGAAACTGCATCTGACAATAATAACAGAACAGTAGCTAATATCCGTAGTTATTTTAACAAATGTAACGGAACAATGGGAACTCAGGGTTCAGTTGAATTTATGTTTGATCATACCTGTAATTTCCGAATTGCAAAAGGCAATCTGGACCCTGAAGAGCTAGAATTAGAACTTATTGATTTTGGTGCTGAAGAAGTTTTTGAAGATGAAGACGGAATTTTAATCTACGCTCCTTTTGGAAGTTTTGGTGCCTTGCAGAAAGAATTAGAAAACAGAGGTTTGGAAATTTTATCTTCAGGTTTTGAACGTATTCCACAAATTACTAAAGAACTAACAGAAGCCCAAATCGCTGACGTTGAAAAACTAATCGAAAAAATCGAAGAAGATGATGATGTGATGAACGTTTATCACACGATGAAAGAAGAGTAATCTTTTTCGCTATAAAATATTAAAAGCTCTGGATAATTCCAGAGCTTTTTGTTTATAATGAATTTAAACAAAGTCAGAAAAGAACAAAATCCCGATTAACTATTATATTTGCAATCCCAAACTCAAATAATTTTATGAAAAATTCTAAATACCTTAAAATTGCCGTAATTATTATGGTAATATTGTTTCTAGTTACCAGCCTTTTAGGCTGTACTGTTCACAACTCACATTCACATTCGCATTCACATTCACATCATAAATCAAAAAAGATGCCTCCGGGTCAGGCTAAAAAGATATCAGGAAATAAAAGTGCAAAATCACATGCTCCTGGTCACAACAAAAGATAATACTTAAAGCCTTTTAGATTTTCTAAAAGGCTTTTTTGATTCACTATTGTTCAAAGAATTTGATAAAAGTAAATTTTCAAATGAAGCTTTTTCAAAAAAGTGAACAAATTTTAAAATAATCGCAAATCTTAATCTGTAAATCGCAAATCATAACTACCTTTGCACTGTCAAAAACTCATGCTATGAACATACAACATATTCCACAAATTAAGCATACTGAAAGTGGGAACTTCTTTTTGTTGGCGGGACCTTGCGCTATAGAAGGAGAAGAAATGGCTCTCAGGATTGCCGAAAAATTAGTTGGTATTACCGACAAACTTCAAATCCCTTATGTATTTAAAGGATCGTTTAAAAAAGCCAATCGTTCCAGAATTGACAGTTTCTCTGGAATTGGTGACGAAAAAGCATTAAAAATTTTA
>CBFGNY010000344.1:0-2895 GCA_965650235.1 uncultured Flavobacterium sp.
CTGCTGAAAAAGCCAAGAAAGAATTAGTTGCTAAGCAAGAAGCCCAATCGAAAGCTGATAAAACAAAAACGACTGCTTTGCCTGTTGTTGCTGTAACTCCGGGCGATACTGTTCAGTTGGCACAATTACAAAAAACATTAGGCGGTTTTGCTTATTCTGCAACACTTCCTTCTGCAACACAGTCTTTTACTACGATTGAAAACGAAAAGATTAAACTTAAAATCGCCAATAAAGGTGGTTACATAGTTGAAGCTACTCTTAAAGGATTTGAGAAATTTCATAAAGGCTCAGGACAATTAGTTGAATTAATCAAAGACAATAATTCGAATTTAAACATTCAGTTGCAAACAACTGATAACAGAACTTTAAATTCTAAAGATTTATTTTTTGAACCAACGCTGACTAAAAATGGTGCTGATCAAATTTTAACAATGCGTTTGAAAGCAGGGGCTAACGAATTTTTAGAATATAAATATGTATTGAAACCAAACGATTATTTAGTAGGTTTTGATATTCGTTCTCAGGGATTGAATAAAGTTTTAAATTCTTCTAAGCCATTAGATTTACAGTGGGACTTAAAAACATATAGAAACGAGAAAAGCATTTCGTATGAAAACCGTTATGCCGAAATCTATTATGAGCATGAAGAGGGTAAAATTGACTATGCAGGCTTAGGAAAACATGAAGAAGAAACTATTGAAAAAGTTAGTTTTATTGCATATAAACAACACTTTTTTACTTCTATTTTGGTTACTGATAAACCATTTGAAGCTTCTAAGTTAGAATCAACTGATTTAGTCAATGATGAAAAAATAGATACTGTATTTACTAAGCAATTTAAAGCTAATATTCCTTTAGCTTTTTCTAATGGCGACATTGATTATAAAATGCATTGGTATTTTGGACCTGCAGATTATAAAACTTTAAAGACATATGATCAAAACTTTCAAAAAATTATTCCGCTAGGATGGGGAATTTTCGGATGGATCAATAAACTAATTTTTATTCCGCTATTTGGATTTTTGAGTTCAACGATTGGATTGTCACTAGGAATTGCGATCATCATTTTCACGATCATCATCAAAATAGCGATGTCGCCAATTACCTATAAGTCATTCCTGTCACAGGCTAAAATGAAAGTTTTACGTCCTGAGATTACAGAGTTGGGAGAAAAATTCAAAAAAGATCCGATGAAGAAACAACAGGAAACAATGAAACTGTACAACAAAGCAGGCGTAAATCCAATGGCAGGATGTATCCCAGCATTGATTCAGCTTCCGTTTATGTATGCATCGTTCCAGTTCTTTCCTTCAGCTTTTGAGTTAAGACAAAAAAGTTTCTTGTGGGCTGATGATTTATCTTCTTTCGACTCGATTGCAAAATTGCCATTCAATATTCCATTATATGGAGACCATATCAGTTTGTTTCCAATATTGGCAGCAATTGCGATTTTCTTCTATATGAAAATGACCTCTGGAGACCAGCAAATGGCAGCCCCTCAGCAAGAAGGTATGCCGGATATGGCAAAAATGATGAAAATAATGATTTATGTTTCACCATTAATGATGTTGATTTTCTTTAATAGCTATGGTGCAGGTTTGAGTTTGTATAACTTTATTTCGAACTTAATTACTATTGGAATAATGTTTGTAATCAAAAATTATATTGTTGATACTGATAAAATTCATGCCCAGATTGAAGAAAATAAATTGAAAGAACCTAAAAAACAAGGGAAGTTTCAACAACGTCTTCAACAAGTTATGGAGCAACAGGAAGCAGCTAAAAAAGCTCAAAATAAAAAGAAATAATTTATAAGTTCTTATTTCTTAGAAAAACAAAAAAGGTCGAAATTATCTATATTTCGACCTTTTTTTGATATATGAATTTTAGTTGAAAAGAGGGAAATTATTTTATCCCCATTGCGATAAATCTTTTCGGTATGTTTTTCTTTGACAATGAATTTTTGGATCAAAGTTTTTCCATAGCAGATGAATAGCATTGTTTTCTAATAATTCAGGAGTTCTGATGCAATTTCTAATTCCTTTTTCAGAGAAAGTCTTATAATATTCATCAAAAATAATGGCCGTAACCCCTTTATTTTGATAGTCCGGATGAACTCCGATAAGATAAAAAACAACGTCTTTACTATTCTTTTTTGCCTTTAGTAAATGAAGAAATCCAAAAGGAAAAAGTTTTCCTTTTATCTTTTGCAAGGCTTCTGTAAAACTAGGCATTACAATACTGAAAGCAATTAGTTTATCTTCTTTGTCAACAACAAATTTGATGTATTCCGGATTGATGAAACTTATGTATTTCTTTTTGAAATATTCTTTCTGTACATCCGAAATAGCGACAAATGAAGCCAATTTTTCATACGATTCATTAAACAAATCAAACATTTTGTCCACATGCGGCATAATGTCTTTTGTCTTTGTAAAAGTCAACGCTCTTAAGCCATATCTTTTTTTGATAAGTTCCTGAGCTTTCAGGAAAAATTCTGGTTTTACGTTTGAAAACGGAAAAATACTTTCGATATATTCTTTTTCAACCTGAAAACCAAGTTGTTCAAAATGGGTAACATAATATGGATTGTTGTACCAGGTAATCATGGTTCCAACCTGGTCAAAACCTTCCGTTAAAACGCCAACTTTATCTAAATTCGAAAATCCCATCGGACCTTCCATATGTTCCAAATCATTTTGTTTTCCCAGTTCATACACTTTTTCCAGTAACGCTTTGGTAACTTCAATATCATCAATAACATCAAACCATCCAAAACGAACTTTCTTTTTATGCTGGTTGTTTACTTCTGCCCAATTAATAATGGCTGTAATTCGTCCAACAATTTCATTATCCTTATAAGCCAGATAAAAATAGGCTTCAGCATTTTCAAAA
>CBFGNY010000345.1:0-2882 GCA_965650235.1 uncultured Flavobacterium sp.
TTTTTTTTATATTTAGCTAAAAAAATCAGCATAGTTTCTTTAAATTAGACTACAAATTAAACGTATGAAAAATACCATTTCACATCGGGTTGCCGACTTCCTAAAAAACTTTCCGCCTTTTAATCTTTTGCATCAAAAAGACCTTGAAAAATTATCTGAACAAATTTCGATTATCTATAAAGAAAAAGACTCTGTGATTTTTACGGAAAATGAGAAAACACATGATTCCTTTTATGTGGTTCATAAGGGGGCTGTTGCACTTAAAAAAAATCAAAAAAATGTGATTTTGGATATGTGTGATGAAGGCGATATTTTTGGACTGAGGCCTTTGCTTGCACAGGAAAATTATGTTATGGAAGCCAGCACTTATGAAGAAAGTATTTTATATGCCATTCCCATCGCCGTTTTTAAACCTTATGCTTTAGAAAATAAGGATATTGGTAATTTCCTGATCGAAAGTTATGCTTCAAACACTAAAAACCCTTATTCTGAAGTTCATAAAAATAATTTATACGGTGAAATTGTTTCTCAGGAAAATCTCAATTCAGACAAAGAGTTATTTGATTTACAGCCAGTAAAATATTCGAAAAAAATAGTTACCTGCGACAGGTCTACAACAGCAAAGGAAATTGCCAAGATCATGACCAGAAAAAAAGTCGGGGCTATTTTAATTGTGGATGAAATGCTTCCCATCGGAATTATTACCGACAAGGATTTACGCAATAAAATTGTTTCAGGAGATTATCCTATTACCACGGCAGCAGAAACTATTATGACATCGCCGGTTATTACCTATCCTAAAAAAATGACGGTTACCGAGGCTCAAATGGCCATGATAAAAAGTAGTATCAGCTATTTGTGTCTTACCAAAGACGGGACTGTGAATACAAAAGCAGTTGGTATTTTATCTAAACATGACCTGATGGTATCACTCGGAAATAATCCGGCAGTTTTGATAAAGGCCTTAAAAAGAACAACAAAAATTAAGGAAATTAAGCCTATAAGGGCACGAATCATGCAATTATTGCAAGACTATTTGGATCAAAATATCCCGATGACGCTAATTACAAAAATCATAACCGAATTGAATGATGCATGTGTAAACCGTGTTATTGATATTTCGTTGGATAAAATGAACACTGCCCCTCCTGTAAAATTCGCCTGGCTAGCCTTGGGGAGTCAGGGCCGTGACGAACAAATGCTGCATACAGATCAGGATAATGCAATTGTGTATGAAAATGTTTCTGAAGTTTTTAAGGATGAAACCAAAGCCTATTTTATAAAATTAGCCACTTATATCAACAAAGGACTTTTTGCTATTGGTTACGAATATTGTCCTGCTGAAATGATGGCTTCTAATCCAAAATGGTGCATGAGCCTTGATGAATGGAAAAATCAGGTACATTATTGGATTAACAATCCCGGGAAAAACGAAGTTCTGCTATCTTTTATATTTTTTGATTATAGTTTGAAATATGGTGATGCAGAAATTGTTAGTCAATTGTCGGACTCGATTTTTGAGAATGTTAAAGCTAATCCAATTTTCTATGTCCATTTGGTTAGTGGTGCTTTGCAAAGCCCTTCTCCTACTGGTTTTTTCAGACAATTTCTTGTAGAACAGGATGGTGCCAACAAAGATCAGTTTGATATTAAACGAAGAGCCCTGATGCCGCTCACAGATGCTGCAAGGGTTTTAATTTTGTCTCACTCTGTAAAATCTATAAGCAATACGGCTGAACGTTTTGAAAAATTAGCCGAACTGGAACCTCAAAACAGTGAACTTTATTTATCATGCTCTTATTCATTTAAAGCTTTATTGAAATTTAGAACCAAGCAAGGTCTGTTGCATCATGATTCGGGACAATTTATTGCTTTGGAATCCCTTTCGAAGATGGAAAAAATAAAGCTGAAAAGAACTTTCAAAACCATCAAGGAACTTCAGGAATTAATTTCGGTACGTTTTAATGTTTCTAATATTGTATAAAGATGAGTTTATTGAACTTTTGGAAAAAAGAGGAAGATCTGTTTGATGAAAACATAACAATCGAAGAGACACGTTTTGTAGTTTTAGATACTGAAACTACAGGTTTTGATTATACAAATGACCGTATTTTGTGTATTGGAGCATTGGTTTTACAAAATAACACCATTTCAATTCAGGACAGTTTTGAAGTTTATATTGAACAGGACCATTACGATGAGTCGACTGCTCAAATTCATGGCATTCTGAAAGATTTTGTTGCAAAACGCCCATCAGAATCAGAGGCTTTAGAACAGTTTTTAGCCTATTTGGGAGAAGCAATTATTATTGCACATCACGCCAATTTTGATATCACCATGATTAATCGCGCTTTGGAAAGAAATGGTTTGCCAGAACTAAAAAATAAAGCGCTCGATACCGGAGTTTTGTATAAAAAGACTTTGATTAAATCGCATCTTTTTGAACGGAAAGATCATTACACATTAGATGATTTAGCAGATAAATTTGATATTTCAAAAAAAGACCGTCATACGGCATTGGGAGATGCTTATATTACAGCTATCGCCTTTTTGAAAATTGTAAAAAAACTGAGAGAAAAGAAAGAAATTAATCTGAATCAGTTGTTTAAATAATTTTAAGCAAGATGAAAAATTTACATTTAGCAGTAATTTTACCATTTCGTAATACATTCGTTATTATTTATTAGCAATAAGAAAAAATTACCATAACATACATTTTGTTTTTCAGCGATAGCTTTGCTTCAATCAAAAAAACAAAAAAACAGTTATGAAATTTAATTTTTTAAAATCTATTGCACTACTTGGAATTACAGGACTTTCTGTAATTAGTTATAAGCGGGCGGCTTCATGCCCAGCTCGGCAAAAAATACATCCGACATGTT
>CBFGNY010000346.1:0-2862 GCA_965650235.1 uncultured Flavobacterium sp.
GGGAACCAGAAAATGGATTCAGTCAGATATGAAAACATCTTCTAAGCGAACCAATGTGCATATCGCACGCCAATCTTTGCGTTTTGCCTTACTGGAGCAGCTTGGTGGAAATGACAAAGTGCAATGGGGACACCAGTTAATTGATTTTAAGCAAAGTGAGAATGAAGGCGTGAGTCTCAATTTTCTGGTCGACGGGAACATAAAAAATGTCAAAGCAGATATTGTGGTCGGAGCCGATGGCATTCGCAGTTCAGTCCGAAGATTACTGATTGGTGATGACAGCACTCCTTTACGTTATTTGGGCTGTATTGTAATATTGGGTATTTGCCCTTTAAGCGCGCTTGAGCATCTTAATAGCAACTTATTAGACTCCGCTACGGTATTTCAAACCGCAAATGGTCATGAGCGAATCTACATCATGCCCTATGCAGCAGATTCGGTAATGTGGCAGCTTAGTTTTCCAATACCCGAAGAAGAGGCTAAAGCATTAAGCAGCAAAGGACCTCTGGCACTCAAAGAAGAAGCATGTCGCAGAATCCAATGGCATGATCCGATCCCTCAGATTTTATCAGCAACCCGAGAGACTCAAATTTCCGGCTATCCTGTTTATGACCGTGAATTGCTAAAGCAGGAATTGTTGCAAAAATCTGGACAAGTGACTTTGATCGGAGATGCTGCACACCCAATGAGTCCGTTTAAAGGGCAAGGTGCCAATCAGGCATTACTGGATGCACTTACACTGGCACGGAAAATCACAAAGGGATGTAAATCTTTAGCGCATTGGAAGAAAACCGGAGTGAGAGAAAGCGTATTAACTGAGTTTGAAGCAGAAATGCTAAAACGCAGTGCCATAAAAGTGCAAGATTCAGCAGAAGCCGCACAGTTTCTACATTCCGAAATTGTACTTCATGAAAGTGATGCGCCAAGAAGATGGTTTAAGAAAAAAGACGCGTAATTACTTATAACCAATCGCAAGTCCTCTCAATAATAAACAATTAAATACGCAAAATAAGGAAAACCGTAAAAGCAATACCTCTTTAAAGCCTAATTTTAAAACCATAATTAAGGATACTTGTCTGACCTGAAGCGACAGGATCTGTAATTTAAATTAAATTATGCTAAAAAGAACTATTCTAATTGAAAACAAGTTTTCCATTACGGCAAAAAACAATCAGCTGGTATTAAAATCAGAAATGAAAGAGAGTGCCATTCCTATTGAGGATATCGGCTTTCTTGTTCTCGATCATAATGAAATCTATCTCAGCATTCCTGCCATGAATTTACTTGTTGAGAATAATACTGCTATTGTTATCTGCGGGAAAAACCATCTCCCTAATGGCATGCTGTTAAACCTTAACAGTCATCATATTCAACAGGAAATATTCAAAAATCAGATTGAAGCTTCAATACCTTTAAAAAAACAGTTATGGCAGCAAACCATAATTGAAAAAATCAGGAATCAAGGGCAATTACTTGAAAAAATAACAGATTCCAAAAATAGTTTTGTATTTCTGTCCGGCAAAGTATTAAGCGGGGATTCATCGAATATGGAAGGAGTTGCAGCGGCACAATACTGGAAACATTTCCCTCAGCCTAATTTAGAGTTTAACGGAATTAAAAGAGAAAGATATGGCGACTATCCCAATAATTTTCTAAATTATGGTTATGCGATTTTAAGGGCCGCAACGGCAAGGGCCCTTTCCGGAAGCGGGCTACTCAATACATTAGGAATCCACCATAAAAGCAAGTATAATGCTTTTGCTCTTGCCGATGATATTATGGAACCTTTTCGTCCTATTGTAGATGAAAAAGTCTTTGAAATTATGCAGCGTTTTGATGAACAAGAACTAAATACAGTTATTAAGGCAGAATTATTACAAATTTTAACCCGAACGGTTTATTTTAAAGAAGAGAAAAGTCCTTTGATGATTGCTTTACAAAAAACAGCAAGTTCTCTCCAGCAATGCTTTACAGGAAATCGAAAAAAAATTAAATATCCTGCTTTATGGAGCTTAACGGATATCGAATAATGTGGCTTTTTGTTTTTTTTGATCTACCCACAGAAACAAAAAAAGACAGACGAAATGCATCCGGATTTAGAAACAATTTATTGAAAGATGGGTTTTCGATGATGCAATATTCTGTTTATGTACGGCACTGTGCAAGCAGCGAAAGCGCAGATGTTCATGAAAAGAGAATCCACAGACTATTGCCGCCTTTAGGAAAAGTAAGTGTGCTCCGGATAACCGATAAACAATTTGGCAATATTTTGAATTTTTGGGGAAAAGCGGCAATTCCTTCAGCTCCTCAGCCTACCCAGTTAGAATTGTTTTAATTTTTCTCAAAAAAACAATCCTGATGCCATTTTTGAGGGTTCAAATTAATGTAGGTATAAATGTTGTCATAAGCATTTGTATTTCTAATGATATGGTCATGGAAAGAACGCTGCCAGGCAAAATTCCCGAATCCTTTTCTGTGAATAAATTTTGAAGTAGTGGTTTTAAAGGCTCCCATCAAACTCGACAAAGATTTTATTTTAACCGAATCATCTTTAATAATCAAACTGTCAATTTCTAAAATTAAATGGAGATGATTTGGCATAATAATGTAATTATGAATATCAACATATAAATATTGTTCTTGCAGCCAAATTATTTGTTCTTCAACAATTTTACCATACGAATTCAAATTCATTTTTATCTCTGACAAGACTTCTTCTTGATTTTCATTGGAATGATTTCCATTGGAAGAATTCTCAGTGAAATGATTTTCATCGGAATGATTTTCATTGGAATGATTTTCATTGGAATGATTTTCATTGGAATGATTTTCATTGGAATCCTGTACGGACAGGTAAAGAAA
>CBFGNY010000347.1:0-2766 GCA_965650235.1 uncultured Flavobacterium sp.
GAATTTGGCGTCCCGGAAAAAGTAGGTGACATTGATAAGAAAATCGTTAAAGAGAAGGTCCTGTTCTTCTTTTTCATTTTTAAGGAAATAATAATAGCCCTCCAGGGTTTCCTTATTGGCAATAACCATCCTTCGGGCGATACGCCTTCTTATGGTAGGCTGCTTGTAATGGCTGAAATCATTTCCGGTCCTGGAGAATATAAGGCTGAAAATCTGGTATAATATCTCCTGTTCATTTTTGGGAATATGCTCTTCTTCGGTATGCCCATGATTGATGGCGTAGCTTTTTTGAATCTGCAGCAATTGCCCTGGGATCAGCTCGGGTATTGAAACATAATCCACCGTATCGGAATCGATTGCATTTTGGGGCATTGCCTTAAACAAGGCCGTTGCCGGGTCCTGGGCTATGGTAACACCGCCTAATTCCTTTATTTTCTTAAGACCAGCCGTTCCGTCAAAGGCAGTTCCCGATAAAATGACCCCAATGGCAAAAGTTTTATGCACCTGGGCCAGGGAATCAAAAAAAACATCAATACTGTTGTTGCCTCTCTCATTGTCTGCTCTTTGGTTCAATTTTAGAATGCCATCCACGGCGATTAGAAAATGGTTTTCTGGTAATGTAAATATGATTGGGGGCAAGGTTGATATCGCTCACAATCTTGTGTACGGGTATTTCTGTACTGAGCGATAAAATTTCAGGAAGGCTGCTGGGGTGGTCAGGTAATAAATGCTGCACAATTACATAGGCCATCCCGGAGTCTGCAGGGATCGCTTTTAGTAATTTTTTAAAGGCATCCAGTCCCCCTGCCGAGGCGCCAATACCTACTACCGGGAAATCTTGCTTGGTTTTTCTGGGTTCTCGGCTCTGGGTAATTTTCATAGGTTCTTTGATTTATACCAAAGGTATAGGTTTTAAGATAAAAAGGTGCGTTTTTTTATCAAAGGCATATGTGGGGGTATCGTTTATTGTCATTATATACCCTTGTGGGCCTAGTGAGTGCTGCGGGTCCTTTATTGTACATTAAATTGTCGTTGGGAAGGTTAACATTGCCCGATGCTCCATGAGCTCTCCCACTGTGACTATGTGAGTCTACACGTGCCATAATTTGGCCAAAAAAAATATTTTCTGTACCTCTTTTCTCGGGTACAAATGAGGTACAAGTTTAAGTAAAACATCACATACTATCCAAAAGAAAAAGGAATTAAAAAAACGACTTAAAAAATTGTTTATCAATTCTTTAACTCGCTTGTTTGTTGTTGTTTTGTGTTATTTTGTCCTGTTACTTTCCGATGCAGAAATTAGCATTCCTTATTTTAACAGGGTTTTCTACTTTAATGGTACAATTATGGTACATTTTTAAGCAAAATATCGCAAAATAAAACAAAGATCATTGTTAAGATAACAAAAACTCATGGGAGTTGTTTAATACAAAAATAATACAAATTTTGAATATACAAAGTATTGAAAGAGTTGAAAATAGAAATATGATTGCTAATTGTGCATTCGGAATGTTTAAAACCAAAAAAGGTAAAAAAACTAAGTGATAAATTAGAATTTTGACCTTTTTCAATATCGTTTTTCATTTCTGTGTAGGTTTTTACCTTACCCGACTTAATCCATTCCATTAACTTATTCCTGTAAAAATAAATACGTACCTTTTTTATTAACTGGAATTTCTCTTTTACATACTTTACTATAAATTGTGGATACAGACAGATTTAAAAGTTTAGATGCTTCTTCTACATTTAGAAGTTGCTCGTCTTTTCGTTCTTCAACAGTGGAGATTCTCATAATTATTTTTTCCAGATGTTCCAATTTACTATGAAGTTTGTTCATCATTAAAGGTATTTTTGATTACAGATAGCTTCGCAGACGCCATCTACAAAGTAGACAAGGCAGGGAACAGGTGTTTTCAGTACAAGCACACTGCTTAAAACCGCAGGAGTAGGGCCAAACGGCATTGTATTTCATCCGGAAGGTTTTCTGCTTGTGGCAAACAATGGTACAGGAGCACTTATAAAATTGCCAATTTCGAATCCTAATACTGGATCAAAGGTAAAAATTGACCAGTTTTTCCCCGGTGCAGACCTACCGTCTGGACACAAATATTTATATTTGGGGGAAAAATAAATTTTGAGAGAAAGACAATTAAGCGATATAAAAGATCAGCGTTTATTGAAGAGAGGCAATATCATTTTAGACAAATTATTCAAGAATAGTGTTCATTCGATTCGCCAAATCACTCAAAGTGATTCTGAGGCAAAATCTTTTTATCGTTTTTTACAAAATGACAATGTTTCTGAAGCTGATATTATACGCAACATGACGGCTAATTGTGCTTGCTCTAGTACAAACAAAGTTCTTCTGTGTATTCAGGATACCACTGAGGTTAATTTATTTAATCATAAAAATAGAGTAAAAAAAGACAAGTACATTGGTACGACTAATGCTGTTAAGGGTGGTATTGGATTTTTACTTCATCCTAGTTTTGTTTTAGACGCTCAGACACTAGTTCCTTATGGCTTTTCTGATGTTAAGATATGGAATAGGCCATTAGATAAATTAACTAAAAAAGATCGAGATTACAATAAGCTTCCCATAGCAGAAAAGGAATCTTATAAATGGATAGAGTCTTCTCAAAACTCGAAAAAGGTTTTGAGCCAGGCAAAAGAAATTATAATCATTCAGGATAGAGAAGGCGATATTTATGAGCAATTCGGGATTGTTCCGGACCAAAGAACACATTTATTAGTTCGGGCAAGAGC
>CBFGNY010000348.1:0-2732 GCA_965650235.1 uncultured Flavobacterium sp.
TCACTTTTTTAGTGATGGTTTTTTTTGTGTAAACTGAAAAAGGAAAAACTCAGATTTTTAAATAGAGTATAATAT
Source organism: uncultured Flavobacterium sp. (assembly GCA_965650235.1). GTDB lineage: Bacteria > Bacteroidota > Bacteroidia > Flavobacteriales > Flavobacteriaceae > Flavobacterium. The sequence continues at coordinate 76 of CBFGNY010000348.1, forward strand.
CTTCATTTATAAATTGAAGTAGCTTTAGTAATTTAAAAATTATAACATTAATTTTCTTATGTTTGTTTCTTAACCAAAAAACATACAAAATGGAAGAATCTTCAGTTTTTGAAAAATTTGAGCTGCATCTCGAACAATCTGCAAAAGACTTTTTAAAAGAAACCGCAAAATGGGCTTATTTTTTATCCATCATTGGGTTTATAGGCATTGGATTTTTAATTATTGCGGCTATTTTTGCTGGAACAATTTTTTCGACTTTAGGTAATACTATCCCCGGAATGGGAGGAATGGGAGGTTCTTTTGGTCTAATGATAGCTATACTTTATATTGTTTTAGCGGCGATCTATTTTTTCCCTGTTTATTATTTAAATAAATTCGCAACAAATGCAAAAAGAGCTTTTAGAGAAAATGATTCAGAAGCACTGACTAATTCTTTTGAATATTTAAAATCACACTATAAATTTGTCGGAATCTTTACTTTATCTATTATGATAGTGTACGGATTGATATTAGTATTTGCAGTTATTGCAGGATTAGCATCTTAATAGAACTTTTATTGATGAATAAAAAAACGTCCTGAATTTTCAGGACGTTTCTCGTTTACATAAATGTATTTTTTCTAATGGGCCGCTAGCCAGTCATTACCCAAACCTAATTCAACATCTAAAGGAACGGTCATAATAAAAGCATTTTCCATTTCGTGTTTAATCATAGGTTGGATTTTCTCAAGTTCGTCGTTGTGTACATCAAACACAAGCTCATCATGTACCTGAAGCAGCATTTTAGATTTCCAGTTTTCTTCTTTTAGTTTTTTATGAATGTTGATCATGGCAATTTTAATTACATCGGCAGCACTTCCCTGAATTGGTGCATTTACAGCATTTCTTTCAGCAGCACTTCTAACGACTGCGTTTGCAGAGTTAATGTCTTTCAGATAACGACGACGTCCTAAAATAGTTTGGACATAGCCTTTTTCGCGTGCAAATTCTATTTGTTCACTGATATATGATTTTAATCTCGGATATGTTTTGTAATAGGCTTCAATTAACGCAGCACTTTCACTGCGGGATAAGGAAGTTTGATTGCTTAATCCAAAAGCGGAAACACCATATATAATTCCGAAGTTTACAGTTTTTGCATTGCTTCTCTGTTCACGGGAAACTTCATCCAAAGGAACATTAAAAACTTTTGCAGCTGTAGCTTTGTGAATGTCTTCTCCGTCCTGAAAAGCTTTAATCATATTTTCTTCGCCACTTAATGCTGCAATGATTCTTAATTCTATTTGAGAATAATCGGCAGAAATTAAGGTGTGGTTTTCGTCACGAGCGACAAACGCTTTACGAATCTGGCGACCTCTTTCAGTACGAATCGGAATGTTTTGTAAGTTAGGATTATTAGAACTCAAACGACCTGTTGCGGCAACAGTTTGCATATAATCTGTATGAACGCGCAATGTTTTCTTGTCAACTTGTTCCGGCAAAGCCAAAATATAAGTGCTTTGTAATTTTACCATTTGACGCCAATCCAGAATTTGTTTCACAATCGGATTATCATTGGCTAAATAAGTCAAAACTTCTTCTCCGGTTGCATATTGACCCGTTTTGGTTTTCTTTTGCTTTGCACCGCCAATTTTTAGTTTGTCAAATAAAACATCTCCTAATTGTTTCGGCGAAGCTAAATTGAATTTTTCCCCAGCAGTTTCATAGATATTTTGTTCCAAAGTCTTAATTTCAACCTCCATTTCGGTCGACATTGATTTTAAGAATTCTACATCCAAACGAATTCCTTCTGTTTCCATATCCGCTAAAACGCTTACTAATGGGATTTCGATTTTGTCAAATAACTTTTTGGTTTCGGTCTTGTCTAATTCAGTGGTGAAGATTTCTTTTAATTGAAGAGTAACATCAGCATCTTCTGCAGCATATTCCTTGATATCTTCAAGTGCAACATCACGCATTGAAATCTGATTTTTGCCTTTTTTTCCAATTAAAGTTTCAATTGATTTTGGGGAATATTTCAAATAAGTTTCAGCTAAAATATCCATGTTATGACGCATATCCGGATTTATCAGATAGTGCGCAATCATGGTGTCGAAAAGTTTTCCTTTTACAGTTAAGCCATAATTTGAAAGAATTTTTAAATCATATTTTAAATTCTGACCAATTTTTTCGATGTCTTCATTCTCAAAAAATGGTCTGAATTTTTCAATTAATATTTGAGCATCTTCCTGACTTTCCGGAAACGGAACATAATATCCCTTTCCTTTTTCATAAGAGAAAGAAATCCCAACCAATTCTGCATTCAAGGCATCCAAACTTGTAGTTTCGGTATCAAAACAAACCGAAGTCTGTTTTTGTAAATTTTGCAAAAGCAACTTAATTCCTAAGTCACCCTGAACAAGTTGATAGGAGTGAGGTGTGTTTTCTAAAGTATTGTAAAATGAATTTCTGGAAGCTTCAATATCTTCATCAGAAGTTCCTCCGTTACCAAAAAGATCAAATTGATCTTCGTTTTTAGGTTGTGGTTTTTTGTATAATTTGGCATCAGAAGCCGGAGTTGATGAAGTAGCTAATTCATTTCCTCCGCCCACTTTAAACAAATTATCAAATTGTTCTGCCATTCTTCTGAATTCTAATTCCTGGAAAATAGCATCGGTT
>CBFGNY010000349.1:0-2720 GCA_965650235.1 uncultured Flavobacterium sp.
ACTATTTATTTAATATTTGTGCGCCACGCGGTGAAATGCGAACTGTAATTATACATAGGGCAGATAATATCAACGGTCCTTGGGAAGGAAAAGTTGGCTTTCAGGATAGAGGAATTGCTCAGGGAGGATTGATAGATACTCCCGATGGACGTTGGTTCTCTTATCTTTTCCGGGATTATGCTGCTGTTGGACGTGTTCCTTACCTCGTTCCTGTCAAGTGGGAAGACAGCTGGCCCGTATTAGGAGAGAATGGCAGAGTCCCGGAAACATTAGACCTGCCAGCCAGTAAAGGTTTGATTCCGGGTTTGGTTGCTTCTGATGAATTCAATCGAAAAAAAGGACAATCAGCACTTCCTGTAGTATGGCAATGGAACCATAATCCGGATAATGCACTGTGGTCTGTAACTGAAAGAAAAGGATTCCTGCGCCTCAAAACAGGAAGAATCGACACTGATTTTCTTCAGGCCAGAAACACACTTACACAACGCACTATTGGTCCAACCAGCTCAGCGTCTGTTGCTCTGGATGTTTCCAAAATGAAGGAAGGTGATTTCGCAGGATTGTGTGCCTTTCAAAAAAAATACGGACAGGTTGGAGTAAAGGTCGAAAATGGTCAAAAGTCGATAGTAATGATCACTACTGATAATGATAAGCCTGTCGAAGTAAAGCGGATTCCATTAGATCAAGACCAAATTTACCTCAAAATCGATTGCGATTTTACCGGCATGAATGATGAAGCTAAGAGCCTTTACACTCTTAATGGGAAAGATGAAGCTAAATTTTCGTACAGCATAGATGGAAAAGTCTGGAATCCTTTTGGAAATATATTGAAAATGAAATATGACATTCCACATTTTATGGGGTATCGTTTTGGATTGTTTAATTATTCAACAAAAGAAACAGGAGGTTATGCTGATTTTGATTGGTTCAGAATTGAATAGTAAGGTAAGCTTGATAACAGATAAAAATTCACAAAGTGAATTTCTGATTTTTAAAAAGGCTCTAAAATGTAGAATCATCAATAACTATCCAACCGAACAAAAAAACTTATATTAACTAAATAACTAAAATGAAACATACCTATAAACTTATAGCGACACTTATAACTGTCTTAAATTGTGCAATTGGAGAAGCACAAAATCCTATTGTGCAAACCAATTATACAGCAGATCCGGCACCAATGGTACATAATGGCACAGTGTATCTGTATACAAGCCATGATGAAGACGATGCCAATGCCGATGGTAAAGGATTCAAAATGCTCAATTGGTCGCTTTATACATCAACCGACATGGTCAATTGGACAGATAATGGAGTAGTTGCTTCTCTAAAAGACTTTAGTTGGGCAAAACAAGATAATGGTGCCTGGGCTGTACAGTGTATTGAACGAGATGGTAAATTTTATTTATACTGTCCCATGCATGGCGGAGGCATAGGAGTTTTGGTTTCAGATAGTCCTTATGGTCCATTTAAGGACCCTCTTGGCAAGAAACTTATTAATCATCATCCTTGGAACGATATCGATCCTACTCCATTTATTGATGACGATGGTCAGGCGTATTTGTTTTGGGGAAATCCCGGCTTGTATTACGTAAAACTCAATAAGGATATGATATCCTGTTCAGGTGAAGTTAAACAAGTACCCAATACTATAGAATCTTTTGGTAAACGCGAAGGAGAAAAAAATGATATGAGACCTACGACTTATGAGGAGGGGCCATGGATGTATAAACGCAATGGCCTGTATTATTTATTTTTTGCCGCAGGGCCAATACCGGAGCATATTGGTTATTCAACCAGTAAAAGTATAACAGGACCCTGGAAATATCAAGGTGTCATCATGCCTGTACAAGGAAATTCTTTTACTAATCATCCAGGTGTAATTGATTTTAAGGGAAAGAGCTATTTTTTCTATCATAACGGAGCATTACCAGGTGGTGGTGGTTTTACCCGTTCGGTATGTGTAGAAGAACTTAAATTTGATAAAGATGGTTCAATCGTGCAAATGAATATGACAGAAGGTATTAAACAGAGTTTAAAACCATTAAATCCGTATGTAAAAACTGAAGCTGAAACCATTGCCTGGTCTGAAGGAGTGAAGTCAATGGAAGATAATGTAGCCGGCACTTTTATTATGGCAAAATACAATGACGCTTTTATCAAAGTAAAAGAAGTGGATTTTCGTAAAAAAGGCGCCTCGAAATTCACAACAAGAATTGGCACAACGCAGAACAGAAATGTTTCAATGGAAATACGATTGGACACTAAAGACGGAGAATTACTTGGAACTGTAAATGTACCAATTATGGGAGGCAATGAAAAATGGACAGTACAAACAATTGACACTAAAAAAGTTTCAGGTATTCATGATTTGTATTTTGTTTTTAAAGGAGAAGCGAAGGAAGATATACTGTACTTTGATGATTGGAAATTCTTAAAATAATTTTTTACAAAAAAGCAATCTGTTTTCTAAAAAAAAAATTGACCAAACCAGATCACAATATTTTTGAAGGACCAAACCGTATCTATTTTGAAGTAGGAGGCTCTTTGAGATATGTTTCTGATGTTAAAAAATAAAAGGATGTTCGTACCGAAGGAATGTCATATGGAATGATATTTATAAACAATTATAATTATGCACAAATTAATACTATTATTGACAGTTTCTTTATCTTTTTTGAGTATTTCGGCTCAAAATAAAGTTGAAAAATGGCGTATTT
>CBFGNY010000350.1:0-2600 GCA_965650235.1 uncultured Flavobacterium sp.
AGATGTTTCATACTGAACAATTTAATAATCAGACTCTTAATATACGACAATGTTACCAAATTTCCCTTTAATTATTTACTTGGTTACAGTAAAGCTCAATCCTGTATCGATGACATAATTACCATCTGCAAGTTTTATTGGATACATACCAGGTGGGGTGTGGTCAGGAACTGTGATGACAATTTTATTTAAAGTATTTTCAGAACTATAAGCAATGCTTCCACCTAAATTTAACATATACCCAATAATAGGGTTACCGTAAATACCTTCTCCTGTAATGGTCATTTTAGTTCCTACTGGACCCGATGCAGGCAAAACCGCATCAAATCTAGTACTTTGCCCCTCAAATGCTCCAGGTAGTTTAACATTTCCGGCTTGCTGTAACAGAGAAAGCTCATAGGTTTTATTTTCAATCCCAAATGGAACATGAGTAATAATTTCTGTATCCGAAATCGCATTGCCACTTGCCGAAAGTTTTCCAAAATTCACCCAATAGTCGGCTCCTTTTGCAAACTTACCTTTGATATGCACAACTGTCCCTGGAAAACCTTTTTTAGGTGAAAAATCTGTAGCCTTTGGAGCTATAATAGTTAGCGGAATTGGGTATGTAATAGTATGTGGACCATAGATCAAGGTAACCGGATAACTCTTACCAACTATTGGTTCACCCTCTAGTTTAAAAACTAAATCTCCATTTTTATTCGGAAAAATATATTGGGACAAAAAACCAATTTTCACTAATGGTTCATTTCCACCCATATGTTGTTCTATATTATCTAAGTGTATAGTCATCTCCTGATGATCTAAAGCAGGGTTCGGTGTAATAGATCTAATAATAGGCGGAGTCACAGTAAATTCACCAGGTAACGCTATTCTTTCATGTCTCTTTGAATAATAAAGCTTAGTCTTTTCCTTTTGTACAGCTGAGGGTACACGAATAAAATATTCACTATCGTAATAATTAAAAGCGGCATCATCGTCGAAATACATAATCATACCCTTTTCATTTTTAGGTAGATTATCTGCTGTAAAAGTAATTTTTGTTCCTACGGGTCCTGATTTAGGATTAAAGTCTTTGATGTTAGCCCAAATTATAAATGAGCCCAAGGGTCCATCAGAAGCTACCCCAATTTGAACCACTACAGAAACTGCCTCTCCATGACCTACCGGAATATCTTTTGGTACATCTACAGTGATAACATTTTCAGTCAAAGTCTTAATCTTAGCCTCAATACCTCCAAAGACAACTTTAATATCATTAGGTTTTAAACCTTTGTAACGCCCATTAATTGTAACCACATCGCCTACCTTACCTTCCAAAGGGTCCATACCAGTGACAAATGTACCTTTATAAAAACCCGAATGAACTTCCCCATATCGTATTCCATTTTTATCTATTACATAAGCCTTTACAACCAAAGGAATCGGAATACCTTTTATCACCGAAAACTTGAGATCATTAAGTGTCACGGTAAAAAAAACTGAGGTTACATCGGCACCAAGAGATATTTTTGTAAAGTTTACGTCTGAACCAAAGCTATAAACGAATCCATGATCAATAATTTTTTGATCTCCCTCATTAATCAGCTTTCCAGTAAGTTCAGCTGAAATGGGCGTTATAAAAGCGAGGGAAGATGTTTCTACTCCAACTGGAGGAAGCATTACTTCTCTTTCTTTATCCTTTTTACAACCTAAAAATACTAATAAAGTAAGGGTAGTAATAGTCAATAGTGGAGAAATACGTATTGCGAGCGTTGAAATGAGATAATGCATTAATTAGATTATTTTTCTAATATAGTAATTTCTATTTTCTCCAGGAATTATAAATAAGGATTCATCGTGAAGGCAATGACTCTATCTCTTTTATGCGCTAGCCTTTCAAAAAAAGACTATTTCATGCCTATACGGGCTACATCAAAGTCTAATTAAACATTGGTAACTGCCCACCAATCGATTGAGTCTTGCTTTGAAAAATAAACTCTTCAATTACTTCAAACTGACCAATGCTTCGGTTTAATACTCGAAGAACAATTCTATCACAAATAAAGTTTAAATTAACTGTAGTGTCCTTAAACAGGTCCGTTGCAAAGGATAATTGTTCCTTATTTAATTTTCTGCCTATAGTTATGTGTGGGTTATTACTTGTAGGGATCTTTTTAACTTTCAAACCTTTGATAATCCGTTTCATTAATAGTTTAAGTATGTCTTGCGATTCTTTATCTGGCAATAAACAAGCTACACCATTTACTTTATTCTCATACACACCCACATGATCAAATGTTAAGTCCAAAGGGGATTCTGTCTTACATAACCTTTGTAATTGGCTTCTAATACTAACTAATTCTCTTTCGGCATCTGCATTAAATTCACATATGGTAATATGCGCTTTAGAATTTCTGCTTCCATACCAACCTATTAAGGATGCCAAGTCATCCTTAAAACGCTTCACACTATCCATTACAGATATAATAGGGTATATCGCTACTGAATAAAGATAAACATCACTCATATCTATAATAAAGATACGATTTACTTACTTCTTGCTTTATATCTTTTATAAGAAGCAAATGCCAATGCAAAAACTACAGCCAAAGTAATAT
>CBFGNY010000351.1:0-2581 GCA_965650235.1 uncultured Flavobacterium sp.
AAACTGTTCAAAGAAGTAGTTGATAAATTTAATAAAATCATCGGTGAGGTGAATAGCATGATTAAAAGCCGTTTTAACAAACAGATAGAAGTAATTCTAAAATTCCCTTCAAATTCTCATCATTTGCATTCTATACGCATTTAACGCTTAGGCTATGCCAGTGCCCGACCAGCAACGGTACGTGTAAAAACATTTGAATTAAGTAAGAAAATTTTTATATTTCTCTTCGGCCTAGGTCATTAGGGAGAAAGTCAGCGACAGCTCCTTTTCAATCAATTTCTTATTGATCTCAAAGATATGAGTGGGGAAGAACCCACTTTATTTTTGCCGAAATACTCAGGAAGAACCCAGCTTTGTTAAAATATGCACTTAAGGCACAGGAAAGGTCGAACAAGATGATCCGGCTGCTTTCTAAAGAAGTTTAGCAGCTGATTTTAGTCATGTTATTCTATCCAGGTTCTCTTCATGGAGATTAGCTTCCATGTGTTGCTCTCATATTTAAGGTAGGCTTCACCCCCTTCATAGATCATTCTGTAAAATATTTTAGCGTATTTAAAATCTTTATCAAATACCAGTGCTGAGATTGAAGGATAGGACAGGAATTGCCAATACCCACCCCAGTGCCCGTAGAAGATCTTAATGTAATTTTCCAGAAACTTTTGGCGCCCGGCACTCTCTCCTTTGGATTTGGCGATATTCATGATTCCACCTTCAGCAAATGGACTGTGCGTATTGCCGAGGAAATCGTTTAAGAGCTTGTTATATTTTTCCGTGATGTATAGGGGTGTGGCTTTTGGTTGGATGATGTTTGGATAAAAATTATCCACTGAATCGATCAGCACTTTGCTGCTGTCTTCCCAAATTGGTTTATTTGGACCATAGTGGCTCAGTAGACCGCCATTACCTGTATTCACAGAGCGGATAAATTGTTCGTGATATTTTTTATCTAAATTCTTTGTGATGTATTCTATCGCGTAGGCCTTTTCCTCTTCATCGGTATAATAGACTTTTTCTTTTTGAAAGATCTTAAACCGGTTCTGGATGATCAGGTAGTTAAATCCCTTGTAAATGTCTTTCCCGAATTCCGATCCGCCACGAGCTGAAATATCATATGGATTATAAAAGGCTTCGAATACAAAGTATGCCTGTTGTACGGGCTTACTGAGCTTTTCACGCTGATGAGCAGTTGCAGGCGGCAGATCTTTTGTCCAGGCATCCAGGAACGCTTTTAGTTTTTCTTTTGAGTTTTCCTTGTAGGCCGTTTCAAGTTGCTGGGAGGTTTGAGAATTGACATTGCCAAGTGTGACAATGATCAATAAGCAGAGTAGGTTGAGTGTTTTATTCATGGTTTTAGATTTGGCTAACAGCAAAATACGAAATATAGCCGATAGGTAATACTCTAATAAAAATCGGCACATGGAACAACTGCATTGCGGGAAGGGTTTTCGTATTTTATAACCATAAATAATAAATACCTATGCCTTTAACTTGTTTGTTTCACTCAAACCTATATATATTCGTCTAAACAAAATGTATATGTAATGGACTAATATTATATTTTTGCAAAATAATCCAAGAAATTGGAGCATTTAGCATTTAGAATCTCGCTATAGAAACCTAGGAAATTTCAATCGCAACGAGAGGATAAGTGAAAAGTGCTCACGCTGAAAGCGTGGGCTCTGCTTATTCGTTGCACGGTCTCCTAGGACCTCTATAGCGGTAAGTGGGGTTCCGCGCTTTTTGCGTTAAAAAGATTTTAAATCTCTAATCCGCCTTACCAGATTCCATATAATATCAGCCATGATTATTATTAAATATGGAGATACTCATTGCAATTCTTTACTCGCTTATTCTTGATCGGCCAGATTGAGTACGCCTATAATCTTCACCTCCACGTCATCCTGAACTTGTTTCAGGACCCCGGAATAGAAAGATAGAATAGCGACTGCGGGATCCTGACCCTGATCTAAATTCAGAGTTGGGTTCAGGATGACGAGATACAAATACTACTTACCAATAAAAAAACGAATCAAATCATCGTAATGGCCGCGCTTTGCCAAAAAATCAGAATATGAAAAGATCAAAGAAACCAACAGAATGTGTTATGATAAAAGCCAGTACCACCAGTAACGAGGATGCTGTTGAATTTGCGATTTTACATATCTCTACTAAAACTAATAACCAAACTACTTAAAAGCATGAAAAAAACCAGACTAACATTTTTAATGGCAACCATATGTTTAAACTTTAGTTACGGCCAAATGAACGAAAAATCGGAAAAACAAAGCCAGTTACAGCTTTTTCAATACGGTTTTTCGGGCTTTAAATCTGGCTATAAACCAGGTTTCAAAGTAAAAAATGAGGTAGGCAATAGGGGTAAAACTATTATAGTTCGCAACTACACGGTTGAGCAGCTTTTTGCAATTGCGTATGGTGCCGGCTCTCCCATAAGCCATGAGCGGGTTATTATTGATGTAGTTGAACCCAAAAAACTCCAAGAGATAAGGTGCTACAAGTTATTTGTCCCTCAAAATCAGGTAACAAATTTCTACACCATTATGCAGCAAAACCTGGGCATGGA
>CBFGNY010000352.1:0-2569 GCA_965650235.1 uncultured Flavobacterium sp.
AAAATATCTGCTTTTACAAATTCATATTGTATCGATAAATCTACCAGGGATAATCTGGCTTTATCCATGAATTTATTAAAGTATTTTAATTTCTTTAATTGGTCTGCACTTATTGTTTTAGCTTCTTCGTTTTGAATTGCTGTATTTTCCATTTTATTATTTTGAATTATAAATGTTTTTTTATTTTGTTATTGTAATTAAATCTTTATTTTTTTAATTATAAACTCTAATTTCTATCCAGTTTGCTTGTCCAATAAGGTTATCACTAAAAGAAAATACATTAAAACTAGTTTGCGTTAAAGTATGAAGCATCACGCTGTTTCCGTTGTAAGGAGATTGCTCAAACTTACTTATACTAAATCTACCTTGTTTAAAGTCTACTACTGTTTTACCTATTGTTAGATTTACTGAACAAGTGGCTAAATATTGCCCAACTCCAGTCCTAGTCCAAACAACTGTTCCCCCCAGTGTATTTTCTAAAACAGTCGCTATTGGCGCGCTAGTACCTGTCTGGGAAAGAAAAGCTGTATAAACTTTATAGGGTAAAATTGGCGTTTGGGAAGTAGAAGTAGATACTGATCCATCTGCCATAAGATATTGTGTATTTGTACCGCCTGATTTTATAAATGATGTCGCAGTTATTGATGTAGGGTTGTTTGTTAAGGCTATTGTACCACTTGAGTTTGGAACTTGAAGTATTGGGTTTGTAGTAAGAGTGACGTTACTTGTTGCTATAATGGCAGATGGTTTTCCAACGGAAGCAAAAGAAAAGTGACCATTTTTAAATCCAATGGCTCCATTTCCGTATGTGCTGATAGAATCGAGTCCATTACCAAGAGAAAGGATATATGAATTAGTAAGACCAATGCTAGCAAAATTAGCATGACCAGAAAATGTTTTTTGACCTGTAATTGTTTGATTTTGGGTAATGGTAACCAAGCCATTATTAGTTGATGAAATTACATTATTAACAAATGCAGTAGTAGCAATAGCAGTTGTTGCATTATCAGTAGGTTGAGTTACTCCGGTAGTACCAGTTGGCAAATTTGGAGTTCCGTTAAAAACAGGAGAATCTAATTTGGCGTATTCAGACAAATCAACATCCCCGCCAATCTTCTTTTCAACCCCATCACTTCCCATTACATACATATGCGTGTCAGTACCGTCATTTTTGGCGTATAATTTAGCTTTGCCTTCTGATGATTCCGGTGAAGGGCGGTTTTCTAATGAGAACAAGCCATCATCTGTCAGGTTGGCGTTTGGAGTGCTAAAAGAACGTGCCGTAACATCACCATCGTGCGTTATAAAAGCATATTCATCTCCTAGTTTTCGAATACTAATGGCTTTTCTTTCAGCAATGTCTGTACTGGTGTCCCAGGTTGAGGTTGTCGCACTTGAATTAGAGTTTTGTACCAATTTTAAGCAATTGGCATCATTACTTTTTTCAATGGTTAAAACATCCTGTTCAAGACTATTGGTTAAAGTTAATGCTCCGTCTTTTGATTCTTCTCCTGTTGTATGTAGTACCTTTGAATCTTCGGCATAAACTGTAGGATCAAGTGAACCGTCACCTTTAACGAATTTAAATTCAGTCCCTCCGTCAGTAACGAATTTTTTAGCTGTTACATTCCCTTCGTTGTCGATTTTTGCTTTAACGACATTGTTTTTGGCAACTTGTAAAATATCACCAGTGGCTTCAGTAGTTGAATTTAAATAAACGCCCTTTCCGGTTGATGAATTGTGCAATGAAATTCCGCTTCCTGATCCGCTTACAGTAATATCAAGGGCTTTAGAAGCAACGCCATTACCACTGTTGGTAAGTACAATTCCGCTTGTTGAAGAAGGAGTAGTATTATTAAAAGTTAAAATACCGCTTTTGGTTTCATTTCCAGTAGTATGTAAAAAAGCTGAAAAATCAATTGGCTCACCAGTTTCTCCGCCTCCTGTTCCGGGATTTGGACTTAAATTTTTGTACCAATAATCTACCTCGATATTTCTATCACTAACCACGCCCGAAAAAGTAATGATAGCAGTATTGTAATTTACTGTATAATCATAGTTTTGATTTTCTCCTTCACCTTCTTGTAAAAGCTGTCCGTTTTTATAAACCCTGACACTATTTGGAATTGGAAATTCCTCCAGTGACAAGGTAGTAGCACCAGTCAACGAGATATCAAAGTATTCTTTTTTGGGCATATAGGAGTTGCCGGTAATGATGCCGATATTTTTTAAACCAACATTCAAGAGTGCCGGAGTGATATAATGCTCATTATCGGTACCAATTTGTACCATCTGAAAGTCGGCTTTATCATCTTTATGAACGAAACTCTCAATGATTTGCCCAAAATGTTCTTCTGTCGGAATATCATTATTTTCAAATTTACTGCTAATATTAGGTCTGCTTGTTGTTGCCATGTTATATAGTTTTATTTTCTTTCTATTATTTATTTTATCACCTTGTTTTTGAATCCCAATGAAAAATTCATTGGGATTCCTTTAGATTTTAAAGGGTTAGGATTTTTTCTTCGCTGCTAAACATACCTGAAGAGTTCACTGCAATAACTTTGAA
>CBFGNY010000353.1:0-2569 GCA_965650235.1 uncultured Flavobacterium sp.
CTCAAAACCTCGAACGCCAGCTTGGGGCGACCGAGCTCTGGCCTAAAGTCGTGCTCGTCGATGGTCACAAATTATGCTTAATATACACAATCTTTCTGTTTCATTTGGTGGAACTTATTTATTTGAAGAAGTTACTTTTCGTTTAGGAGCCGGAGACCGGGTAGGCCTTGTTGGTAAAAACGGAGCTGGTAAATCGACAATGCTTAAAATGCTTGCAGGAGATTTTAAGCCAGATTCTGGAGTTATCTCTCAGGAGAAAGATATCAAAATGGGTTTTTTACGTCAGGACATTGATTTTGAACGTGGAAGAACTGTATTAGAGGAAGCGTATGAAGCTTTTACTGAAATTAAGATTGTAGAAAAAAAATTAGAAGAAATCAATCATCAATTGGTTACCAGAACCGATTATGAAAGTGAAGAATATAGCCAGATTATCGAAGATTTATCTGATTATACGCATCGTTTTGATCTTTTGGGAGGTTATAACTATGTGGGAGATACAGAAAAAATTCTTTTAGGATTAGGTTTTAAAAGAGAAGTTTTTAATAATCAAACCGAAACATTTTCCGGAGGCTGGAGAATGCGTATTGAATTAGCCAAGTTATTATTACAATCTAATGATGTGTTGCTGCTGGATGAGCCAACCAACCACCTGGATATTGAAAGTATCATTTGGTTAGAGAGTTTCCTTCGTAATTACCCAGGAGTAGTCGTAATTGTGTCACACGATAAAATGTTTTTGGATAATGTTACCAATCGTACGATTGAAATTTCATTAGGAAAAGCATACGATTTCAATAAGCCTTATTCTCAATATTTGGAATTGCGTCACGAAATTCGTGAAAAACAATTAGCAACTCAAAAGAATCAGGCTAAAAAAATTGAAGAAACAGAAAAACTAATCGAAAAATTCCGTGCAAAAGCCTCAAAAGCTTCCATGGCGCAATCGTTGATTAAAAAATTAGATAAAGTAGAACGAATTGAAGTTGATGAAGACGATAATTCAGTTATGAATATATCTTTTCCCGTTTCAAAAGAACCAGGGAGAGTAGTAGTTGAAGCCGAAAATGTTACAAAAGCGTATGGAGATAAAGTTATCTTAAAAGATATTAATTTATTGGTAGAACGCGGAAGCAAAATCGCTTTTGTTGGCCAGAATGGTCAGGGAAAATCAACTTTTATTAAAGCTATCGTAAACGAATTTGAATATGGCGGAACTATTAAATTAGGCCACAATGTCCAGTTAGGTTATTTTGCTCAAAATCAGGCCGAATATCTGGATGGAGAAATTACTTTGCTTCAAACGATGGAAGATGCTGCAATGGACACGAACCGTTCTAAGGTTCGTGATATGTTAGGATCATTTTTATTCCGTGGAGATGATGTCGAGAAAAAGGTAAAAGTACTTTCAGGAGGTGAGCGTAACCGCTTGGCACTTTGTAAATTGCTGCTACAGCCAATCAATGTCCTTCTGATGGATGAGCCTACGAATCACTTGGATATTAAATCTAAGAATGTATTGAAAGCGGCACTTCAAAAATTTGGCGGAACTTTATTGCTGGTATCCCACGACAGGGATTTTCTTCAGGGAATGTCGAATATAGTCTATGAATTCAAAGACCAAAAAATAAAAGAATATTTGGGTGATATCAACTATTTCTTAGAGCAGCGCAACCTTGAAAACATGCGTGAAGTAGAAAAGAAAGATGTTGCAAAAGCTGCTGCACCAAAAGAAACAAACAAAGCATCGTACGAAGATCAGAAAAAAGGAAAAGCATTGCAAAACAGATTGAGTAAGGTTGAAAGTCAAATCAAACAATTAGAAAAAGACATTCAGCACGATGATAAAATGCTGGCTTCAAATTACGACAAACATATTGAAGACGCCTCATTTTTTACAGCTTACAACAAAAAGAAAGCAGATCTTGACCAATTGCTTTTAGACTGGGAAATTGTTCAGGAGGAGATTGATAATTTTAATGTTTAATTAGTTTTCAGTCCCTATTTTCAGTTTCAGATAGACCTTTGTCAAAGTGTAAAACTTGATAAAGGTTTTTTGGTTTAGGAGCTATTTCCAGCTTTCCGTTTCAAGTCCTCACAAAAAAAGCTATTTTCTAAGCCATAAAACGAGCTTCCGTCGGTCGCTGTTTTCTGGCAAGAAAAATTAACTTTTTTTGCTCCGGGCTTTTCTCTTCACTCTGGGCTAGGGCAATCGGTTTCAATTGGGACTTTTTGTATCAACCTTTTCAATTTACAAATTAAATCCGCTACAATCCGTGTTATGCGCGTGCTAATACACGCAAAGTACTCGCAAATCACATCATTTTATAATTCCAATAGACTTAGAGTGCATAATCGCCTGACTGCTGTCTTTAAAATAACAAACCGAAACTTCTAAGTTTTCCAGGTTTTTCAAGACAGTCTTTGTAGATTCTTTTTGAAATTTTCCGGTTTGCCGTATGTAAACCGCTTTCACCGTTACAGGAAAAATTTTGCAGATATGTTCATATAAAAAAGGGTCGTGCTGTGAATCATCCCCCAGTAAAACATATTTAAGATTAGGATAAAA
>CBFGNY010000354.1:0-2553 GCA_965650235.1 uncultured Flavobacterium sp.
AAGAATAAAGAATAAAGAATAAAGAATAAAGAATAAAGAATAAAGAATAAAAAATAAAAAGTTCCGTTAAAATCTTTTCTTTCTATGTTCTTTTTTCTTTTTTAAAAATAATTCATAATCCATAACTCATAATTCATAATTAATGACTACTTTTGCACCCTTAACGAGAGGAGGTGTCAATATTATGTTAATTATACCAATTAAAGACGGAGAAAATATCGATAGAGCATTAAAGCGCTATAAAAGAAAATTTGATAAAACAGGAACTGTTCGTCAACTAAGAGCACGTACTGCTTTTATTAAGCCTTCTGTAATCAAAAGAGCTCAAATTCAAAAAGCGGCTTACATTCAAAACATGAAAGATGGTTTAGAAAGTTAGTAAATAGCTTTTCAAAATAATTACCGTTAGTCATCATAAAGTTATAACTTTGATGCTAACGGTTTTTTTATGCTTAATTTTAAAATTGCTTTGGTTTAAATAATATATAATAAAGTATAAGTAGATGGGTAATATTTATTCTTATGAAATCAAATAAGGAAGCTTTTCGTGATTATCTTCAGTTGGAAAAAAAATATTCGGCTCATACAGTCAATGCTTATTTGAATGATGTTACATTTTTTGAAATGTTCAATAAAACACATTTTGAGCAGGAGAATATTGATAAAGCAAATTATAGTCAGATTAGGAGCTGGATTGTTTCTTTGGTTGATGAAAATATTTCTAATGTTTCTGTAAATCGAAAAATGGCTTCTTTAAAAGCATTTTATAAATTTCTTTTGAAAACAAAGCAAATTGAAGTAAATCCGATGCTGAAACATAAAGCATTGAAGACGCCTAAAATTATTCAGATTCCATTTTCTGAAAAAGAGCTTGTTGATTTAATGCAGGCAGTTGGTTCTCCGGTTGGTTTTGAAGAAATAAGAGATAAATTGATTGTTGATCTTTTTTATACAACAGGGATGCGAAGAGCGGAGTTGATAAATTTAATGATATGTAATGTTGATTTGTCTTCAAATGTAATAAAGGTTTTGGGGAAGAGGAATAAAGAGCGTTTAATTCCGGTTTTGCCAATTATTATAGAGCAGTTTGGTTTGTATTTAAGTGAGCGGACTGCGGTAGAAAATATTGTAGATACGGATTACTTTTTTATTTCAAAAAAAGGATTAAAATTGAGCGAATCTTTTGTGTATCGTTTAATAAATTCATACTTTAGTAAAGTCTCTGAAAAGGTAAAGAAGAGTCCGCATGTACTTCGACATACGTTCGCGACTCATTTATTGAATAATGGGGCAGATTTAAATTCAGTTAAAGAATTATTAGGGCCTTCGAGTTTGGCATCTACACAGGTTTATACTCATAATAGTTTAGCAGAACTTAAAAAAGTGTATGTTAATGCGCATCCAAGAAATAAATAATAATTCTGAAATGTTTAACCCAAAAATTAGTATTATGAAGGTAGATGTTCATGCCGTTAACTTTACTGTTGACAGAAAGTTGGTAGATTTTATTCAGGAAAGAATGGATAAATTAGAAAAGTATTATGATCGGGTTGTCTCGGCAGACGTTTTTTTAAAAGTGGAAAGAACAAGTGATAAGGAAAATAAGGCTGTAGAGATTAAGGTGAATGTTCCTGGAGATGAATTTTTAGTTAAAAAACAATGTAAGACTTTTGAAGAAGCAGTTGAGCTTTCTGCAGAATCCTTAGAACGTTTACTGGTAAAAAGGAAAGAAAAGATAAGGGCACATATATAATTGAAAATTTTTTTCGAAAAATGTTTTGATACAAAGATAAAATAGCTACATTTGCAGTCCGTTAGAAATAGCGGACTTTTTTATTGATATTGCCAGCGTAGCTCAGTTGGCTAGAGCAGCTGATTTGTAATCAGCAGGTCGTGGGTTCGAGTCCCTCCGCCGGCTCTAAATGTTTCAAATGCGATTTGAAATTGTTCATGCAATTATTGATAAAAAAAGGGGAGATACTCAAGCGGCCAACGAGGGCAGACTGTAAATCTGCTGTGTGAACTTCGCAGGTTCGAATCCTGCTCTCCCCACAAAATAAAAGAAGTTGAGATTTTGAATTGATGGTTTCGGATTTTAAATCTAAAATCTATAATTGCAAGTCTAAATCAGAACTCTCTGCCGACTTAGCTCAGAGGTAGAGTGCTTCCTTGGTAAGGAAGAGGTCACGGGTTCAATTCCCGTAGTTGGCTCAAGTAAGTAGGAAATTGAATTAATATATAACTAAGATTAAAAATTAAGTAAAATGGCAAAGGAGAATTTTAATCGTTCCAAACCGCACTTAAACATAGGTACAATTGGACACGTGGATCACGGAAAAACTACATTAACTGCAGCAATTACAAAAGTATTGTCTGATGCTGGTTACTGTCAAGCAAAATCGTTTGATCAAATCGATAACGCTCCAGAGGAGAAAGAAAGAGGTATTACTATTAATACATCACACGTAGAGTATGAAACAGCTAACCGTCACTACGCTCACGTTGACTGTCCAGGTCACGCGGATTACGTAAAGAACATGGTTACTGGTGCTG
>CBFGNY010000355.1:0-2533 GCA_965650235.1 uncultured Flavobacterium sp.
GGAGTCGTTGCCGGCAAAAACTGATTTGTTAGATATTTTCAGGTCTGTAAAAATCATCATCCTGTTGATGTTTTTTAACATAGTCTTCTTCGCTGATTACTTGTTCCTGATTCGGAATATTTTCGTTTCTAAATATATTATCCTTCTTAAGAAGTTTGTCAATCGCTTTTTCAATTAACACCGCAGTATCCGGGTCAAGAAATCCACCCTGAAATTTTTGTTCAAAATAAAATTGTGCTGTTTGATTGTATCTGTTTATATGGGTTCTCATAATATCTTTTTTAATGATTTGATATTACAAAGCTATCTATGATTGAAAAGAAACACCTTACAGAATTTGCTGATCTACTTTCATAATATACAGGTGTTTATCTTGAAACTTTGAGTTAGAATACTATAATCACATCGGTAATAATTCAGGGTAATTTTGAAAATATTAATCACATAAAAAATATATAATTATGAAATCTACTGACAATAAAAAAGAAACAGCTACTAAAGAAGGTACCAACAAAAGTGGAGTTACAAAACCAAAATCAAATGCCGCATCCGGATTGACAGAATTGTTTGAAGACGGCCTTAAAGACATTTATTGGGCAGAGAAAGCATTAACCAAAGCACTTCCAACAATGGCAAAAAATGCAACATCAGCTGATCTGATTGAAGCTTTAAATTCTCATTTGACAGAAACAGAAGAACATGTTAGCCGTCTGGAAAAGGTTTTTGAACTAATAGGTAAAAAAGCGACGGCTAAAAAGTGTGATGCTATGGAAGGCCTGATCGAAGAAGGTAAAGGAATTCTTGAAGAAACAGAAGTGGGTGTAGTGCGTGATGCCGGAATTATTGCAGCAAGTCAAAAAATTGAACATTATGAGATTGCTACTTACGGTACATTGAGACAATTTGCAGAAACTCTTGGTTTTGAAGAAGCAGCAGCATTGTTGGAACAAACACTTGACGACGAAAAAGGAGCAGACAAAAAGCTTACAGAAGTTGCTGTAAATGCAATAAATCTTGAAGCTGCAGAATTAGAGTAAACTTTTTAAAATACCAAAAAGCACAGTTTAGGCTGTGCTTTTTAGTTTTAATTAAATAAGAAGAGCATGCCAGAAGGTCCGTCAATAGTAATATTAAAAGAAGAGGTTCAGCAATTTTCAGGACAAAAAGTGATTGATGTTTCCGGAAACAGCAGTATTGAGATCAATAGATTAAAAGACAAAACAATACGCCAGTTTAAAAGCTGGGGAAAGCATTTTTTAATTTGTTTTGATGACTTTACCGTAAAGATACACATGCTGATGTTTGGCACTTACCGAATTAATGAAAGAAAGGAAGCAACACCAAGGTTAAGTTTGCTTTTTTCAAATGGAGAGCTTAATTTTTATACTTGTTCAGTTAAAATTTTAGAAGGTGATATCAATATTTATTACAATTGGGAGGAAGATGTAATGAGTGAAAATTGGGATCCTGAAAAGGCAAAACAAAGTCTGGAAAAAATCCCGAAACAAATGATCTGTGATGCTTTATTAGATCAGAACATTTTCTCTGGAGTAGGAAACATCATAAAAAATGAAGTTTTATACCGATGTAGAATTCATCCGGAATCTTTGGTTGGTAAAATTCCCTCTGAGGATATTCAAAATCTTATAAACGAAAGTGTAATTTATAGCTTTCAATTTCTGGATTGGAAAAAGAAATTTGAACTAAAGAAACATTGGCTTGCTCATACAAAAAGCATTTGTTTGCGATGCAATCTTCCGATTATAAAGAAATATACAGGTATTAAAAAAAGAAGAAGCTTTTTTTGTACCAACTGCCAAAAATTATATCAATGAAAAATGAAGTTTTAATAGGATGTTCCAGTTTTAATAATCGCTTTTGGAAGGGTATTTTTTATCCTGATAATTTGCCTGCTTCTAAATGGTTTCAATATTATTGCGAACATTTTGATACGTATGAATTTAATGGCAGTTTTTATAAATTCCCAACTTTAAGAATTTTGGAAAACTGGTACAATAAAGCACCTGAAAACTTTATTTTTTCGATAAAAGCCCCTAAGGAAATAACCCATCTGAAAAGGTTTGCAGATTGCGAAAATCTAATAGCAGATTTTTATAATGTGTGTACTAACGGATTAAAAGAAAAACTTGGTCCAGTACTTTTTCAGTTTCCACCAAGTTATCATTTCAGCTCTGAGCGACTAAGCCAAATAGTCAATAATCTGAATCCAGACTTTAAAAACGTAGTTGAGTTTAGGCATGAAAGCTGGTGGATTCCAGAGGTATGGGAAACTTTCTTAGAAAATAATATTATTTTTTGCAGTGTAAGCCATCCTCAATTACCTAAAACAATTTTTACTAATTTCCCTTTAATTTTCATCAGGCTTCATGGCACACCAAAAATGTTTTATTCAGCCTATACAAATGAAGAGCTAAATCTAATAAAAGAGCAAATTTCAAACAAACCGGCATATGTTTATTTTAACAATACATCAAGTGAAGCAGGAATCATAAATGCTTTGGAATTTCAAAAG
>CBFGNY010000356.1:0-2529 GCA_965650235.1 uncultured Flavobacterium sp.
ACAGATAAATCAGGTTTGGTTTATCTGGATGATATCCTAGCTGATTTTAAATATAAAGGTTCGGGAATTTTCAAAAGTAAAAGTTCAGATTTCTGTATTTTTTGCCATCACTTTTTCAGCAGAAATCTCTCCCTGCTGAACAACTTTAATACGTACTTCATTGATGAATTTATTCGTTTAAATTCAAATAAAAAAATAAAACTAAGAATTGCTATTGACCCCGACTTAATCGGATTATCAAAAACCTATATGGGGTTTCTGGAACACGACTACTGGTGGGGGCCCAAATTCAATGATGATATATCCAGTCTTCCAGATCAGGTTACCAGATATGAATCCAATGAAGAGCAGAAGTTCTATAATAATATTTTAGGAACTGAATTCTGGTGGAAAACTGATGCATATGAAAAGACCCTTGAAATTGAAGAAATCAGAGAAACACCTTCTTTGGGTCTTGATAAAGAGTTATATGGATGTAGATACATACATTCCATATACGATAATGATAAAAAAGAATTCAATCATTTCGACGGAGCAGTCAGAGTATATACCGAGGAACAAATTTTACACCGATGGGAAACCAATATTAACAAAGCGGGAAAAAATACCGATTACAAAAAGCTTTTCAGGATAGACGGAAAACTTGAGCTTTCTGACTGGAAAAAATTATGCATCCTTTATTACAAAGGAAATCCGCTGCTGTTTGAGTATTTTGGTGCAAAGGAAGAATATGAAAACGTTCAAAATCCAGTCAAAATTCAAGACGGAGCGTTAAAATATCTGCCTGCTAAAATTGAACCAGAAGACGGCATAAGATTATTTACATCTTATCATCCCAAGCAGAGTGATTATAATTCTTTCGAAAGAAAGATAATTCATCCCGATATTATTGGACGAGAAAACGGTGATTCTATCAGCGTTTTAGAATATGATATTATTGAAATTGAAAAATATTTAAAAAGAAACGGCAGTAAAATAGACTATCCGGATGAAATTAATTTCATTAAACCATTCGATTTTTATACCAACTACCCTATTATTCTGCACAGCTCAGACAATACGGAAATTTTAGTGCAACAAACCATTGAGGCATTTAAAACTATTTTTCAAATCCAAAATAAAACATTAAACAAAACCATTTCTTTTACCATAGGATGGGAAATGCAGGATTTTGAAGTCAGGCTTTCAGTTTTTGGAAGATCCTCTGAAATTGTAAAATGGTTGAACACTTTTGATATTATTCCTGCCGATTATCAAAATTTCAGGTTATGGCTGATCAGGCAGAGAAAATGGATTTATGATAATTATGATTATCATGAAAAGGATTTTACACATTTATTAAAAGATGACGGTGTATTTTATATTAACCGAAAACTTATTAATCATGAAATGATTGCTTTTCCTGATGAGAATGATGAAAATTATTTTGAAATAAAAACAACTGGAGATGCCGAATTAAGTAAATTTATCGATGAAAAGACTTTTTCTGCATCTTACATGGGGATCATAAATAAAGCAGTATGCACCAGAACAGGTCTGGATTATTTAACCTCTGATACTTCAAAATATCTTGATGATGATGTGAATATGGCCATTGAAAAAATTGAACTAGCATTTTTTTTCTGGACAGATCAAAAATACTTTTAAAAAAAATATGGAAAACACCCCTTTATGGTTCAAAGTTTTGTGCCACTTTTACGATAATAATTATTTTGCAAACGGATTGACAATTTCTTTTCTTCTAGGTGCGTCCTCAGTAATTGATCCTGATAATGAAATTTTATCTGTTGAAGATTTTGTTCTACAGGCAACTGATCAATCACTGCCAAAAAAAATATCACTTCAAAAATGCGGTTCAATAAGGGAATATGTTTTCGGAATTATTGACCCTGAAACCATAAATTATCCATACGGGAAAGCAATTGTAAAACAGTTTGGAAATATCTGCATCACTGACAATTCTTTCTTAGACATTCATGACATTGATGACTTGAAAAAAATACTTATTGATACATCACAAAATCTGCTGAATTCAAATCTGTATTCTAAAAATCAAGGGAATTGGGGACAGTATTCTGAAATTGAAATAGTAAGAATTAAAGAATTAAAATAGAAATCTTATACCAATTAAATGACACGACAAGACTTAGAAATAATTGACGATCTCTTAAAACGGACAGATAACCTGCCTGAAATACTGCATTTGAGAGCTGCAGAATTAGGATACGAATTTACTGTAGAAGACAAAGCGTTACTGCTGGAAACTTATCAAAAATTAGATGATATACTCAAAGAGGCGGCAGCTTTTATAAATGTAAAATTTCCAGGCAGAGAAGATTTTATTCATGGATGGAATAAAATTGATTTTGATACCAAAATTGGTGATTTTAAAATTACAACTACCGATCGTGAGCATATAAAGCGAGCCTGGAAAAATGGAGTATTTGACTTAATGGGGTTATTAAAATCTTTACGAAATGAAGTTGTACTATTGATCGAACCTGAAAAAGAAAAAGAAAAAGAAAAAGA
>CBFGNY010000357.1:0-2501 GCA_965650235.1 uncultured Flavobacterium sp.
CTATCTTCTGAATTTTTAGGATCTCCAGTAACATATCCTTTTGCCGGAACAGTACCAAAAATATACGGCACTGAAATCAATGCACCTGCTGTACCATAAGCGTCCACGGTTTGATTACCTGCTACACCAATACCGGCACGCAATTTAAGCTGTTGTATCCAGCTCACACCTTTAAGAAATTCTTCTTCGTTAATTTTCCAACCTAATGATGCTGATGGAAAGAAACTCCATTTATGCCCTTCAGCCAAAACCGATGCACCATCAGATCTCCCTGTTACAGTTAACAAATATTTGTTATCATAAGAATAGTTAAATCTTGCCATATAAGATGAAAGTGTTTTCTTAACATAACCAGACCCCCAACCATCTAAAGCTCCTCTGTTTGTAGACCCTAAATTATGCCATAACTGACTGTCATAATGTAAATCAGTAGCGGTCATTGCCGAAGTCTCTCTTTTATTCATAGAAGAACTTTGTAATAAGGTAACACCTAATGTATGTTTATCATTAAATGTTTTATCATAGTACAATAAATTTTCAAAAGTCCATGAAACATCTTCCCTCTTATCTAGTCTTGCATAATTGGTTGAGGTAGGAGTTCCACCTCTCAAACTTGACGTAGCATATTGATATTGTCCGTTAGTAAAATTTCTAATGTCCGGTCCAAAAATAGATTTGAATCGCAATCCTTTAGCAAGTTTAATATCAGCAAAAAAGCTTCCAAACATTCTTGCTGTAGTTCGCTCATTTATTACCAAATCTTTATCTCTAATCGGATTAACAACATTTACACTACCGCCTGCATTAAAAATATAATTCCCATCAGCATCATAAGGCTCAGCAAAAGGATATTGTGATCTTGCTGCTCCATATAATTGTGCAGAACCTCTTGAACCACTACCTGTATACCCGTAATTTTGAATACTGTAGTTTGTATTAATAGTAGCTCCAAAAGTTAACCAGTCGGTAGCTTTAAGTTCCACACTCAATAAAGCAGTGTAGCGTCTAAAATCCTGACCCGCAATTGAACCCGTTTGATCCAATACGCCAAGAGATGCATAAGTTTTTATCTTATCAGTCCCCATACTAAGACTAAGATTATTATTGCGAACTATTCCCGTTTGTAAAATAGAGGATGTCCAGTCTGTCGTTGGAACTTTACTTCCATCATAAACAGGAATACCATTTTCTATAACCGGCACACGCGCAGCCTTATCAACCCAGGTATATCCTGCGGCAATGTTTTCCCATGCAGTTTTATCTGTTCCAAAATATTGAAAATCTTTTGCTGGATCAGCATAATTCATTGTAACACCGCTGCCATCCTTATACAATCCTGCATAACGCAATGCATCTCTTCTATATTCTGCATACTCGCCAGCATCATAATAATCTGCCAAATCAGTTAAATTCTCCATAGTAACAGTCGAATCAAGATTAATTTGAACTTTTCCGGCTTTCCCTTTTTTAGTTGTTATCAGTATAACTCCGTTAGACCCCCTGGAACCATAAATAGCTGTCGCAGATGCGTCTTTCAGTACCTCCATAGATTGAATATCGCTTGCATTAAACATTTCGATACCTCCAGATTGCAGCGGAACACCATCTACAACATACAATGGACTATTTCCTTCAGTACCTCCACTAATAGATCTGTTTCCTCTAATTCTAATATTACCAATTTCACCTGGTCTTGAATTAGACGTAATATCTACCCCGGCAATCTTTCCTTGAGCACCTTGTAAAATATTTTGTATTGGAGTTGCGTTCAATTTCTCTGCATTTATACTTCCAATAGCTCCTGTAACATCAGATTTCTTTTGAGTTCCATAACCAACAACAATAATTTCATTAAGTTGGGATATTTCTTCAGCAAGCTTTACATTGAGTTCTGAACTCTCACCCACTGGCATCTCTACTGTTTTTGAGCCAGTAGAAGAAAAAACCAATACTTGTCCCGGTGCAGCACTTATAGAGTATTTACCATCAAAATCAGTACTAGTACCCGTCCTGGTCCCTTTGAGGAGAACATTAGCTCCAGGTATTGGCAATCCTGACGCATCAGTAATAGTTCCTTTAACCACTTTGTTTTGCGCATAACCTGATGTATGCAATAACGCAAACATGGCCAAAAGCAGCAAAAGACTAAATTTGTTTTTCATAAAAAATGTTTTTGGTTAATTAAATTAGTTTGACCAAATTTATTCAGAAGTACTTTCGACAGCATCCTGTAGTATCCTGTTAACTTTCAGTATATTATGTTCTTAATTTAATTTTTATTTAACAATACTTGGACAACTTGCTGATTAACAACACAAATTCACACTGTTCTTCTCATATGAAATTTAAAATTTATCTAAATTATTTTTTATAGATTCATACTTTTTTACATAAAAAAATGACAAATTAAAAAAAATATACTTCATTATTTATTTACTAAATTATTAAGAATAATAAACAGCAGGACGGAACAGGATAGCAAATTCGCAAATCGCATTTAC
>CBFGNY010000358.1:0-2498 GCA_965650235.1 uncultured Flavobacterium sp.
TCAGAAAACATTCGAGAAAGTCGTTTACATTGACAAAAAAATAAACAATCGGGAGTTTGAAGATTGTGTTTTTAAAAACTGTGATTTTTCTAACAGTAATTTTGCCTACAATACTTTTTTAGACTGCGAATTTATTGACTGTAACTTATCGATGACAAGTTTATCAGGAACAAGTTTGAAAAACGTAACTTTTAAAAATTGCAAACTTCTGGGAATCGCTTTTAACGAATGTGATGATTTTTTATTTCAGGTTTATTTTGAAGAAACTGCTTTGGATTACGCTATTTTCACGAATAAAAAAATGCCAAAAACCAAATTCATCAACTGTTCTGTGAGAGAAGTTTCTTTTATAGGAACCAATCTAACCAGTTCGGTTTTTGACAACTGTGATCTGGATGGTGCTATTTTTAATGACACACAATTGGCATCGGTTAATTTTAAAACGGCTTACAATTACAAAATTGATCCCGAATTTAATCCGATGCGAAAAGCACAATTTTCTAATCAGGGAATTGTGGGGCTCTTAGATAAGTATGACATTAAAATTGTTTAATTATGGAAACTAATGAATCTTATTTAGAAAGCGTTAAAAAACAGTTTTTGTATTATAAAATGCTGGGAGAAAAAGCAATCAATCAATTAGAACCGGAACAGCTTTTTGTTGTTGTAAACGAAGATACAAACAGCATTGCCACCATCATTAAACATATTTCCGGTAACATGCTTTCGCGCTGGATGGGCTTTTTAACTTCTGATGGTGAAAAAGAATGGCGTAATCGTGATGCTGAATTCGAAAATGATTTACAATCCAAAGAAGAAGTTTTAGCAACTTGGAATAAAGGCTGGGATTGTTTCCACAATGCTTTGAGCAGTTTAAAACCGGAACAGCTTTCGGATATTATTTATATCAGAAATGAAGGCCACACGGTTATTGAAGCTATTAATCGTCAATTGGCACATTATCCTTATCATATTGGCCAAATTGTTTTTTATGCAAAACAACTGAAAAGTGGAGATTGGAACAGTTTATCAATCCCGAGAAACAAATCCGGAAATTACAACGCTGAAAAGTTTGCAAAAGAAAAAGAAATCAAGAACTTTACAGATGATGAATTAGAAAGATTAAAGTAGTTCTTATTATTCTGAAGCCTAGCCCTGATTGAAGTGGAAATCCTTTTTATTTTTTTCTTTAAAAAATAAAAAGATTACTTCACTTTATTTATATTTTAAAGCGGAGTTCAGTGAACTTCGTTTGCAACGGAAAGCAGGATCATGCTTCTAAAAAACCAACCATTTAAAATGAAAAAAATACTATTCCTCCTTCCACTATTGTCACTAATGTCGTGTTATGATGCGGAGCGCAATTGCAAGGATTTTAAAAACGGAAAATTCAAATTTGAATATGAAGTTGACGGCGTAAAGAAAACGACCTTTTTCGAACGCAAAGACAATATTGAGATTGAGACTTTTGAAGGAAAAACTGATACCTCAACCGTGCGCTGGGTAAGTGACTGCGAATATGTTTTGCAAAAAAAACACCCGAAAAATATGGCCGAGGAGAAAGCAATCAGTATGAAAATTTTAACGACTTCGAAGGATTCGTATACGTTTGAATTTGGGATGATGGGCTCAGAAGAAAAACAGCGCGGAACTGTTATTAAAATTGATTAATTTTATAGTAATATAAAACTTTTAAAATGGAAGTATTTTTGAATCCTGATGCATGGATTGCCTTATTGACACTAACTTTTCTTGAAATTATTTTAGGAATTGACAATATTATTTTTATTTCGATTGTAACCGGAAAACTGCCAGAGGAAGAGCGCAAAAAAGCAACTAGAATCGGTTTGTTTTTAGCTATGTTCATGCGTATTGCTTTATTGATGGGAATCTCTTATTTGATTGCCATGAAGGCGACAATTTTGAGTATTCATTGGGGATGGCTGGAAGCCGATTTTACCGGGCAGGCAGTTATTTTATTTTTAGGAGGATTGTTTTTAATCTATAAAAGCACAAAAGAAATCAGTGAAAAAGTGGATCACCATGGCGAAGAGGAAAAAACATTGAAAACAGCAGCAAAAAAAAGTTTTGCGAATGTCATCTTTCAAATTTTGCTGATTGATTTGATATTTTCTGTCGATTCTATTTTAACGGCTGTGGGTATGACAAATGGTGTTGAGGGAGCTTTAACTATTATGATTACGGCTGTTGTAATTTCTGTTGCGGTGATGATGTTGTTTGCGGTTCCGGTGGGTAGTTTTGTAAACAAAAATCCTTCTATACAAATATTGGGACTTGCATTTTTGATCCTGATTGGTTTTATGCTGATTACTGAAAGTATGCACTTGTCTGATGCCGCTCTTTTTGGTGAGCATATTGGAGCGGTTCCAAAAGGATATCTTTATTTTGCGATTTCATTTTCATTGGCTGTTGAATTTATTAATATGCGTCTGCGTAAAAAACAATAAACAATTTCAATTTTAAAAGCTCCTTAGGAG
>CBFGNY010000359.1:0-2485 GCA_965650235.1 uncultured Flavobacterium sp.
TAAAGTAAATATTACAGGAAACCCAAATCCGAGAATTTTTGGAGGTGCAACTCGTTTTTTGCGTCGCTTAGATGGCAGAACAGGTCTCTTTTTTGCACAGGATTTTATTACGAAAGTAAACGAGGTTCCAACAGCAGAACTTCAGATTAACTGTACCAAAAACGGAAAAATTGGTTTGTATGAAGACGAAAGTTATCATTTAGATATCAAACAAAACAAAATTACAATAGATGCAACCACCGATTTAGGAGCTTTACATGGTCTTGAAACGTTATTGCAGATGCTGCAGAATAACAGCGAATCATTTTATTTTCCGAATTCACAAATTTCAGATTTTCCAAGATTTACATGGAGAGGCCTGATGATTGATGCCTCAAGACATTTTCAGCCGATAGATGTGATCAAAAGAAATCTTGACGGATTGGCTGCTATGAAAATGAATGTTTTTCACTGGCATTTAGTCGATGATCAGGGCTGGAGAATCGAAATGAAAAAACATCCAAAACTAATTGAACTAGCTTCGGATGGAATGTATTACACACAGGAAGAAATTAGAAATATCGTAAAGTATGCTGATGAACGCGGTATTTTGATAGTTCCCGAAATTGATGTTCCGGGCCACGGAAGTGCAATATTGACAGCTTATCCGGAAATAGGAAGTAAAGTGATTACATTAACAGGCGGAACTTCAGAAAAAAACATACAGGGAACAGCAATTGCAACCTATGGAGTGGAAAGAAATGCAGGTATTTTTACACCAACATTAGATCCGTCAAATCCTAAAACATACCAATTATTAAGCGAAATCTTTGATGAGGTTTGCCCATTGTTTCCCGGAGCTTATTTTCATATTGGAGGAGATGAAAATGAGGGAAAAGATTGGGATGCCAATCCTAAAATTCAGGAGTTTAAAAAGAAAAATAAGTTAGCCACAAACCACGAACTGCAGACTTATTTTACGATGCAATTGGCCCCAATGCTTAAAAAACACGGAAAGCAACTAATGGGTTGGGAAGAAATTTTAACCAAAAATCTTTCAAAAGAAGCGATTGTTCATTCCTGGAGAGGTCCAAATGAAGGCGTTTTACCCGGCCAGTCTTTAGCGGAAGCAGTAAAAAAGGGGTATAAAACAGTTTTGTCAAACGGATTTTATATTGATTTAATGTATCCAGTTGAAAGCCATTATCTAAATGACCCAATGCCAAAAAGCGTTGATCTAACGACAGAAGAAAAAGCAAGAATCCTTGGAGGTGAAGCCACAATGTGGACAGAATTGACCACATCAACAACAATAGATTCAAGAATTTGGCCAAGAACTGCCGCAATTGCCGAAAGACTTTGGTCAGCTGAAAATATTACTGATGTTGCCGATATGCGCAGACGCCTTGAAACCGTTTCTTTTAGATTAGAAGAACTTGGTTTGACACACATTCGCAACAAAGATGTGATTTTAAGAAATATTGCTAATAACAAAGATATAAAGTCGCTTAACGAATTTTCAAAGGTTTGTGAGCCTTTAAAAGGATATACCCGAAATAAGGATGGAACAGAATATCAAATGTATTCTCCTTTCACGCTTTTTGCAGATGCCTGCACGCCCGACGCAAAAGATGCACTGTCTTTTGATGATGCGGTAAAGCAGTATTTGGCAAGTAAAACACCTGAAAATAAAGCAAAAGTTACAGTCTTTTTCAATAAATGGATTGCCCTGAATAAAGAATTAAATGACTTGAGTGTCAACGCACCTTTGGTACAGCCAATTCTGCCTTTGGCTAAAAAACTAAGTGATGCATCAAAAGAATTATTGCTTGTTTTAGATAATAAATCGACTGTGAAATCAGCAGATTTGAAAGTTTTGATTGAGCAATGCAATACAAAAGATCATGCTGATGTTGAGCTGGCAGTATATAATAGCTTTAAAAAATTAATATAGAAAAGAGTTTAGTTTGAGTTTAAGTTGAGTGTTTTAGTAAGTTTATGTTACCACAATTGTTTGAAGTATAGTTATCTCTGCCGGAAATTCTGGCAGAGGTAATTATCTAAATTTTACCCGAACTTTTTCAGGCCTCTTAAATAAAATCCCAAAATCATAAAATAACCAATTAGAAATTATTAACCATTAAAACCAAATAATAGAATAAAAAAACAAAACAGAATTTCGATTGATGAATTAGCGCCCCAAATTTATCGGTTTGTATTTAATACTAATTTTTAAACGAATTACAAATAAATATCAATCACTATTTGCTAATGATTTTATGGTAGATCAGTAATAGTAGTATTTATTGAAGTAAGAGGAATTAATTTCCAATGAGTTGCAATGTTTTTCTATTTGCAGTTTATTGAATCCCGGTTGTCCTGTTTTATATGTTGAATTTAACATGTTCTTCAGGTAATTGGAATGTTTATTTTCTATTAACCAATATTAATCAATTATGAAACATTATTACAGATTGCTTTTATTGTTACTGTTTCCCTTACTCAC
>CBFGNY010000360.1:0-2389 GCA_965650235.1 uncultured Flavobacterium sp.
TAAATAGTCATCAAGACCTACATAGTCAGCACCAGCTTCTTTAGCTTCTGCTTCTTTATCCGGAGTAACTAATGCTAATACTTTAACATCTTTACCTGTTCCGTGAGGTAATGTAACCACACCCCTAACCATTTGATTCGCTTTTCTTGGATCTACACCCAAACGAACTGCGATATCAACAGACTCATCAAATTTTGCAGAAGCTATAACTTTAATCAATGCAGCTGCATCTTTCAAAGAGTATAGTTTGTTCTTTTCAATTTTTGAAGCAGCCTCTTTTTGCTTTTTTGTCAATTTTGCCATTTCTTTCTCTTAATTAAAAAGGAGCATCTCCTGATACAGTTATACCCATAGATCTTGCAGTTCCAGCGATCATACTCATTGCAGATTCGATTGTGAATGCATTTAGATCTACCATTTTATCTTCAGCAATTGCTTTGATAACATCCCAAGTAACACTAGCTACTTTTTTACGATTTGGTTCACCTGATCCAGACTTTAGCTTTGCTGCTTCCATTAACTGTACTGCAGCTGGAGGAGTCTTAACAACAAAATCAAATGATTTGTCTTTATACACAGTAATTTGTACTGGGCATATTTTGCCAGGTTTATCTTGTGTTCTAGCATTGAACTGCTTACAGAACTCCATGATATTAACCCCAGCAGCTCCTAAAGCAGGTCCAACCGGTGGCGACGGATTCGCAGCACCTCCCTTAACTTGTAGTTTAACTACCTTACTAATTTCTTTAGCCATTTTTAAAAAATTTAACACCACAATTATTGGAAGCAATTGTAGTGGTTATTATAGATGTAACAAAAATTATACTTTTTCAACTTGCATAAAACTCAATTCTAATGGTGTTTTTCTTCCGAAAATCTTAACCATTACTTCAAGTTTACGCTTTTCTTCATTGATTTTTTCAACTGTACCGTTAAATCCGTTAAAAGGACCGTCGATCACTTTTACAGTTTCCCCTAAGTTGAAAGGAATAGCACGAGTATCTGTATTTACAGCTAACTCATCTACTTTACCTAACATTCTATTTACTTCAGAAAGTCTCAAAGGAACAGGCTCCCCACCTTTGATCTCACCCAAAAATCCAATTACACTAGTAATAGACTTAATAATATGAGGTATCTCGCCAACTAAATTGGCCTCGATCATAACATATCCAGGAAAATAAACTTTATCCTTAGACATTTTCTTTCCTTCTTTTACAGTAACTACTTTTTCTGTAGGTACTAAAACTTGGGAAACATAATCACCCATACCTAATCTGGCAATCTCAGTTTCGATGTAAGCTTTGACCTTATTTTCCTGTCCGCTCACAGCTCTCACCACATACCATTTTTTCACATTATTATCTGCCATCACAAAAAAATTATCCTTTTAACCAGTTAAAAAATCCAGCCAAAGCTTTTGCAAAAAATTCATCTGTTCCCCATGTTGCCAAGGCGAATAAAATCGAAAATACAGCTACAATAATTGTCAATTTTTGCACTTCAGCCCATTCCGGCCAAGTAACATTTGACTTCAACTCTTCGAAAGCCTCTGATAAATAATTAGTAACTTTTGTCATTTGATATATTTTTTTATTGCACGGGCGGAGGGATTCGAACCCCCATCAACGGTTTTGGAGACCGCTATTCTACCCTTGAACTACGCCCGTAATTAAAGCCAGTGATTTCAGTTATGAAAATCAACTGGCTTTTATAATATTTATAGGATTATCCTACGATTTCAGTAACCTGACCAGCTCCTACTGTTCTACCACCTTCACGGATAGCGAAACGTAAACCTACGCTCATTGCGATTGGGCTTAATAAAGAAACATTGATAGTTAAGTTATCTCCTGGCATTACCATCTCTACTCCTTCTGGTAAAGTAATAACTCCTGTTACGTCAGTTGTACGTACGTAGAACTGTGGACGGTAGTTATTATGGAATGGAGTATGACGTCCACCTTCTTCTTTTTTCAAGATATAAACCTCAGCTTTGAAAGTAGCGTGTGGTTTTACTGATCCTGGCTTAATGATAACCATTCCTCTTTTGATAGATTCTTTATCAATACCTCTTAACAACAAACCTACGTTATCTCCAGCCTCACCTCTATCAAGGATTTTACGGAACATCTCAACTCCTGTAATAGTAGAAGTTAATTTATCAGCTCCCATACCAATGATTTCAACTGGATCTCCTGTATTAGCAATACCTGTTTCGATACGACCTGTAGCAACAGTTCCACGACCAGTAATTGTAAATACATCTTCAACCGGCATCAAGAATGGTTTAGCAACGTCACGCACTGGCTCTTCGATCCAAGCATCAACAGCATCCATTAATTCAATAATTTTTGGTACCCAAGCAGGATCATTATTTAATCCTCCT
>CBFGNY010000361.1:0-2374 GCA_965650235.1 uncultured Flavobacterium sp.
TTTTGGAAACAAATTTATGAAAATTTATACCCGACAGGAGTTGCTGCCTGGTGGATGGATGCCAGTGAACCAAATGTACTGGATTGTACAGACATGGATTACCGTAAAGCATTGCAGGGCCCAACCGCTTTAGGACCGGCGACAGAATATTTCAATACCTATGCTTTAATGAATGCTGAAGCCATTTATGATGGACAACGCAGTGTAGAACCAAATAAGCGGGTGTTTTTATTGACCAGATCAGGTTTTGCAGGGTTACAACGTTATTCAACAGCAACATGGAGCGGCGATATTGCAACACGATGGGAAGATTTAAAAGCACAAATTTCGGCAGGTTTAAACTTTGCAATTAGTGGTATTCCGTATTGGACTATGGATATTGGGGGATTTTGTGTCGAAGATCGTTATGTAGCTGCTCAAAATGAATATGATAAAAACGGAATAGAAAATTCAGATAACAAGGAATGGAGAGAATTGAATACACGCTGGCATCAATTTGGTGTATTTGCACCATTATACAGATCGCACGGACAATTTCCTTATCGTGAGCCTTGGAATATAGCCCCGAAAGAGCATCCGGCGTATGAATCTATTTTGTTCTATGACAATTTACGTTATAGATTGATGCCATATATCTACACCATGGCAGGTATGACTCATTTTGACGATTATACTATTATGCGCCCTTTAATCATGGATTTTTCTAATGATAAAAAAGTGGTCAATAGTAGTGATCAATTTATGTTTGGCCCAAATTTTATGGTTTGCCCTGTTTATAATTATGGCATTCGTAAAAGAGATGTATATTTTCCTGCGGGAAATAATTGGTATGATTTTAATTCAGGAGGTTATATTAAGGGAGGTCAAACTTTATCGGTAGATGCACCATACGGCCGCATTCCACTATTTATTCCTGAAGGAGCCATTATCCCTGTTGGGCCTGAAATACAATATACTGATGAAAAACCGGCCGATACTATTCTTCTGTATGTATATAAAGGCAAGAACGGAAGTTTTAATTTATATGAGGACGAAGGTGTGAATTATAATTATGAAAAAGGGTTACATTGCAGAATTCCAATCAGTTATAATGAAACAAATAGTGTCCTCACTATTGGCGAGCGTAAAGGGGAATTTGAAGGAATGTTAAAAAATCGAAAATTTGTTATTATAACTGTAAGTAAAGAAAACCGTAAGGCTTTTGCATATGATGCTCAGGGGCAAGTTGTGAATTATGATGGGCATCTACAAACCATTACATTAAAATAATAATAAAGCAAAATAATCGAAATGAAAAATAATTTAAACGAGAAAGAGTTTTTAGAATAAAATAAAGTAAGTATCTCTAATTAAAATTAATCATTCTGAAGTAAGTAGTATTTCAGAATGGTTTCAATAAAGAACACATGACTAAAATTTATATATCGCTTTGTTTGTATCCTTAGCAATAATTATTAACGTTTAGCATTCTATCTGTTCTTTTCGAGAAAATTTAATGTCAATGGGGGCTATTATTATCCAGAGCATTGGAATAAAAAAGACTGGAAACGGGATATCATAAATATTTCAGAAATTGGTTTTGAATTTAAAATTAGGTGAACGATATGGTAAAAATCCTAACGTGATTGTCTGGCATTAGATAATGAACCCGAAGCAAAGGAAGATTATTGTCCCTCTTCTCAAGGAACCTTTAAAATAATAAGAAAATAAATATAAAAAACAAGTGCACGTAATAGTGCGTGGGGAGTCCAATTTTTTGAGTCAAACTTATTGCGATTTCAGACAAATTAGATTCACAATGCAAATTATGTAATATGGTGGGATCTAATCCACATGCTTTATTAGATATTTAAACGGGATACTGCCGATATACAAGCAGAATTTTAGATTATCGGCAAGTATTCTTAGCCCCTTAATTTCTATAAATCAATTTAATCTTATCCCCAAAGGATTATAAACAAACCATTAACGAAATGAAATTATTGTACGATGCTTACAACCCTAATGCAAAAGTTCAAAAAAATCAAAGCGCGTAAAACTCAATACTATCCTGTTCCTCTATAATAAAATTTGATCTAATAAAGTAGCGGTCAGTTGCTGTAAAATATTATTTTGTGAAATACTCATTGTAGTAATAACCTGCTTCACAGTTATCTTATAATTTACAACAAATTTAAAGCCTCTGCTGTTCTTACTGCCTCAATAGAATTATTTACATTTAGTTTTTCCAGAATATTTTGTCGGTGTCTGTTTACAGTATTAATGCTGATGTTTAGGTTATCTGCAATTTGTTTACTGATAATACCTTTACCAATTAATACTAAAATTTCTTTTTCGCGGGAAGTCAAAAGATCAACACAATTTTCATAAGTGT
>CBFGNY010000362.1:0-2358 GCA_965650235.1 uncultured Flavobacterium sp.
AGCGGCCGCTTCTCCATCTGAAGTGGTTATAATTCCTTTTAGTTTTCCATTGTTTTGAGCAAAAGTGTCTGTGGTTGACATTAGAAATAAGCAAATTATAAAAATAAAATGCTGCATGCGTGGTTTAAGATAGTTCATGTTATTAATTTGGTTGATGTTTATACTTATTTTGGGATAAATAAATACAGCGCAAATTTATAAATTAATAAATTTTTAATAATTTTTATTTAATGGAATTATTGATTAAATGCGATGAACATTTTATTAATGAGATTAAACATTTTGGAACATAAAAAAACCTTATTGTTTAAAAATAAGGTTTTGTTGAAATTAAATTTAGAAAGTCTGAATGTTTGTCTGGACGTATAATTTATACCGTTTTCTTTTTCTTATTATTCCGTCCCCACCAAATTAAAAATCCGGTAACAGGTAAACTTGCTGAGACCAGACTGGCAATAAAGGCAAGTATTTTACCGGGTAAACCCAGAATACTGCCTACATGTAAATCATAATTAATGAAACGAAATTTTTCTCCGTTATTTTTGTCATCATAAGTTGTTGTTTTAAGGAGCTTAGCGGTATATTGGTCAAACTGCATGGCTACATCATCAAAGCGGCTTTCATGTTTAGTAAAAGTTCCAACTGTTGCCAGAGTATCATTTGCTTCAGGCAAAAACATAAAGTAACTTTTTGCTTCAGGATGTAATAGTTGAATATTTTTGTAAATTTTATCAACTGAACTTTGTGTTGTAAAATGGAGGGTATCAGATTCAATAGTTTTCTTTTCTTTTTTAATAGTTTTTCCACCATTAAATACCCATTGTACACCTTTATCATAACATTCAAATGCCCAGACTAATCCTGTGAGTGCTATAATTAAAGCGAAAATCATCATGTAATAACCAAGTATATTGTGCAAATCATAATTTTTACGTTTCCATTTAGTTGTATTTTTCCATCTAAACCAAAATCTTTGTTTAGCAGCCTGTTTGTTTTTTGGCCACCAAAGAATCAAACCTGTAACAAGAGAAATAATAAATAATATAGTTGCTGTACCTACAATTGGATTCCCAATTTCATTATTAAAACAGAGCGTTTGATGTAACATTCGTACGAAAACAAAAAACTCAGAATTATAATCTTCCACTTTTTTTACATTTCCGGTATAGGGATCTAGATAGACTTCTGTAGTTTTATAACGATTCCAATACCAAATAGCATCTTTATCTAATTCCTCAAAAAATGATATAATTACTGTGCGTTCATTGTCATTAATTACTGTACAGCTTGAGAGTGCTTGTTTCGGTTTGTCTTTATTTGCTTTTTTTGCAATTTCAATTAATTCGCTAATAGGCAGTTTTTTATTTTGTACTTGATCTACATGATAATAGTCATGAACTATTGGACGTAGTTCTTCTTCAAAAACATATATACAGCCTGTGATTCCAAGGATTACTACAATTAATCCTGAGCTTAATCCGAGCCAGAGATGGATTTTTAGTATGAGTTTTTTAAATGACATTAGGATGTTTATTTAGAAAAATGCAAATACCTCTGTCCACAAGAACAGAGGTATTTGTAATAAATTATCATATTTAGAATTTTAATGTTAGGCTAACTAATAAATTTGTTGGTGCCTGAGAGTTTCCATAAAAATCCCAATATTTTTCATTTGTCAGGTTGTTTAATTTTACTCCAACTCTCCAGTTAGGCTGATCGTAAAATACAGTTGCATTGCAAGTTGTATAAGATGGCATATAAATAATATTGTCAGTCAAAAAGTAACTTTTATCTACAAAATTAACTCCAAATCCAGCACCTAATCCTTTCAGATTGTTTTGAAAAGTGTACGTTGTCCAAAAGTTTGCTACGTTGGCAGGCGCACCAGCAGCTTTATTTCCGTTAATTGATAGATCTGTTGTGTTTAAAATACGATTTTCATTGTAGGCATATCCACCAATGATATTTAAACCTTGAATAGGATTAGC
Organism: uncultured Flavobacterium sp.; assembly: GCA_965650235.1. Lineage (GTDB taxonomy): Bacteria > Bacteroidota > Bacteroidia > Flavobacteriales > Flavobacteriaceae > Flavobacterium. The sequence goes on from CBFGNY010000362.1 coordinate 1,989, forward strand.
GATCAGTTCAAAGTCTATTCCTTTACTTACTTGTTTTGCATCTTGTATGTAAGTTGGTAAATTGTCTCCAGGTACTACAAATGTTCTTGTCGCATTGTCAATAGTAATATTATAATAACTAGCTGTAGCACTTAATTTTTTATTGAAAGTTTCTGCTTTTATACCTGCTTCATATTGTTTTGCATAAATAGGGTCTAAAGCCAACTGATCACCGTTTGGCTGAGTTACTGGAGCTGAATTTTGAAAGCCATTCATGTAATTTGCAAAAATAGAAACCTGATTTTTTACAAGTTCATATACCAATCCTAATTTAGGAGATAATGCTGTTTGATTATAGCCCTCTGCAGTTGCTGTATTTTTTTGGTCAAAG
>CBFGNY010000363.1:0-2346 GCA_965650235.1 uncultured Flavobacterium sp.
ATAGTCAAATTTAATGAAAAAATGATTGTATTCCAAATTTGGAATAATATAAAATTATTTAAAAGGGTCTTTTTGTCTATGGCTGAACAATACATAGATAAATCTATCTTAAAGATAATACGGGAGAAATTGTGGTCTATCTCAAATAATAAAAGGATTACTCTGGAGGATATTCAAGATCGAACTGGTTTTAGTTATAGTCAGGTTTATAGAATAGTGCGCGGGACAAATAACATTTCTATAAGTGGCCTTATTGCTGTTTGTAAGGCACTTGAAGTGCAACCTTCAGAAGTTTTTAGTTTTGTTCTTAGTATTCCAAAGTACCCACCTTTGCGGAAGGATATGAAAATTAAAAAGTGATTATCTTGGTTGAATTTCTTTCTATTCGCCTGGTTATTTGCTTCATTAGATTACTTTTACAGAAAAAAATATATGAAAATAAACATAGTTACGGCGTAATATATTCTTTTATATTATGCCATTATTTTGTTTTTAAAGTACTTGTGATGAGTTGTGATGTTGTGTAATGCGTCAAAAGTACCATATGAATATTCCCCAAATCAGTGGCAGACTCTTTAAGTTTAGAGGGGGGTCTGATACGGATTTCGCTTTACAGTAAAGTTATAGACGGATAAGACCGATATATCCAGAAGCCAGCTCTAGGAACCAGCCCGTCAAAAAAGGGAACAGTGTCCGATTAGTTAGAGTGTGCTCTTACGATGATACTTTAAATATTTAGGCATCTTCTTTTCGAGCTGGGCTTTCCATTTAAATTCCTTGTACCTGCAGGCTTTCCTTTCAATCGCTCAGGCATGTTTAAGAAAACTTCCTTTAGATTGGATTGTACCAGACTTAAAAAAATATCGCGACTGGATGAGCAATAACGAGCCATATATTAACCAACTAAATGTATTTGAGCGGCGTGACCAGACTAAGGGTTTCTCCCTATTTTTGAAATTACGGGATTTTCCCTATTGACATTTGCTTATTTAAAATCCACCTTCATGGCATTATGTCTATGCCCCGAGGCCTTTGTAATGGCGGGGGCTTTAAAGAACCTTTTGTTAAACTCATTCCCTCCCTATGATGAAAAAAGAAAACACAGGCCCGGCTTCTGTTTGGGTTTTATTTGAAAAGAATTCTGAATTAGCTTACCTGGATCTCCAGCAACGTTTGCTGGACACTGAAATCGGTACCCCGCTTGAAATAGTAAATGCCGTCTTGGGTTTGATTCAGGCGGATATTCAGGAACTGGATACTTCATTTGCCGATGTGGCTGACCTAACCGATGCTAACCGAATCGTATTTTTTAAGCAGATTCGCCCTAAATTTGTGGCACTTTGGCTGTTTTATCTGGAACGTTACCACCTGGTTTTGAATAAGCCTATAGGCGCAAAATCGGGAATAAAGTCTTTTTATGAGTCCGAATTGCAGCAGCTCGATTACTTTTTGAAACGCTATGGATTTTATTACAGTTATTTCAGAAGTGGAATGAGCCAAACAGATCACTTGTATTTTCTTCCGGATATAAAAATGGCTAACGCTGCCCCTGAGTTACCCATCTTGCCGGGGATGTCAAGAACTCCCTGCGACTATCTTTTTGCCAGGTTCTTATCTTGTGAGATGATCACCCAATACGTGTTGGCACAGATCATTGATCTGGATAAACAGAATCTGAGCCTGCCTACAGTGCCGAATTTGGTAAAGAAGAAAAAAGTCCAGACACAATTTGGTTTGTCTGTAGATCAACTGGGGATGGCTGTCCGTGCCGCACTTGACGCATCTGTAGTCAGAGGCAAATCCTTTCAGTCTTTGTGTGAGGAACTTGCCCCCATGGTCGTGACAGCCTCAGGACAACGCAATGTGTCTGCTGGAAGTCTGCGGAGTAATGCCTACACAGGGGAAGACGTAGATAAGCATGTCCTCATTCGTGCAATGGAAAAGATGATACGTTTGATTAAGGAGTATTAGCTGATATTTTCATTCAGTACAATTGGAAAAAACCAATTGTACTGGCCTGTTTGTTTCAGGTTAATCTATCCTAATGTGCTTAAGGGGATCTTCCCGGATGATAGTAGGAGAATACCGGATACGGAAGAACTCCAAATCTTCTTCCGTAACCGGTGCATACATGCCTGATCAGCTTAGCTTTTTTCTTCCTCCGGAGATTTTTTGTTTTGGAACATCGTTTTGTACATGGAAGATCATTAAGTTTTGCTTCTTGAGTTGATAGCCGTTGAGAATTCTACGGGCAATCTGTCGATAGAATAATTTCTTTTGCGGATTGCTTTCCCTCACAACATTGTTTCTGATCAGTTGTTTAAGGATTTGCCCGATGAGGGTGTC
>CBFGNY010000364.1:0-2336 GCA_965650235.1 uncultured Flavobacterium sp.
GAGTTTTCAGGATCTGTTTCTACAATTTCAGCTAAGCAACTAAAGAACCGTCCTTCCACCAGTTTTGATCAGTTATTAGGCGGTCAGGGAACGGGAATCGATGTAATTCAATCTACAAGTGTATTAAACAATACGCCTGTTATTAGAGTTCGGGGTTTAAATACCATTACATCCGGACTTTTTCCTCTGATAGTCGTAGATGGTGTGGCTGTTTTTACCGGCTCATTGGGCGGATTTGTCGGTAACAATCCGCTATCAGGAATCAATCCTAATGATATTGCCTCTGTTGATGTATTGAAGGATGCTTCTGCTTCTGCCATATATGGTTCCAGAGCAGCAAATGGCGTGATGGTCATCACTACCAAAAAAGGTAAAAAAGGCAAAACCAAATTCAATTACAACACCTGGTTCAGCCGAAGCACGCCTTACAACTTGCCTAAATTATTAAATGCAGAAGATTATACCATGATAAAAAACGAAGCACTTGTCAATGCAGGCAAAGCACCCGGGTTTTTTCTTTCTAAAAATGCTGACGGAAGTACCGTAGATACAAATTGGTATGATGTAGCTTACGAACCGGGGATTTCAAGCAATCATAATATTAATGTTTCGGGAGGTAATGAAACTACTCAATATTATTTTTCAGCAGATTATACGAATCAAAACAGCTTTATAAAAAACAACACGTTTCAAAATTATATGACCCGATTAAATATCAGTCATGACGTGAACAATTTTATTAGGGTTGGTGTCAATGTTTCGTATAGCCGGGCAAAAAATGTAGGTCCGAATACTGGCGCTGTTGCAGGTAATACATTGTCTTCTTCAACTTATAACACAGAGTATATTACCAATGAACCTTTAGGAAGAATGACGTATGTTTTGCCTCCCAATGTACCGGTTTATAACCCAGATGGTTCGTATAGCATTCAAAACGGAATAAGTGTGGGTTACGGAGCCAATATTCCGTCCATTATAGGTACAATTAACGCTTACAATTTAGCAATGGTTCAGGAACTTGATCTGACTACTTCCATAAGTAAATCGCTTTTAGGGAATATATATGGGGAGTTTGATATTACCAAAAAACTAATTTTCAGAACCAGTTTTGGATTGAATACTATTGGACTGGAAAACAAATTATTCTTAAATCCAATTCACGGAGGAGGAGCATCTTACAACGGTGTGGCAACCAACATAGCGACCGATTTATCAAGAACAGATTGGGCGAATACCATTACATACAAGGATTCTTTTAATGAAAATCATAACTTTACAATCCTCTTAGGTTATGAGAGAATCAAAACAAGACTGGATAGCTGGGGTGCTTCGCAAAGTAATATTACAGACCCGTATTATAAAAATTACCAGGGAAGTTATGCCAATATTTCGCCTATAGGCAATGATCTTTCAGAAAATGCTTTACTCTCTTATTTCACCAACTTAAACTACAATTTTAAAAACAAATATTTCCTGACTTTAAATTATAGAATTGATGGCTTATCGGCTTTATCCGAAGGAAACAAATACGGTAATTTTGGAGGTGGTTCTGTAAGCTGGAACCTGTTGGAAGAATCCTTTTTTAAAGATTCAAAATTAAGCGGTTTTCTTGACAACTTAAAACTCAGGGCGAGTTATGGGATTGTGGGAAACAGCGAAATAGGAAACTATCCTGCTATCGGAACTTATGATTCATCCACTTATGGTGGTGCACCAACCTTAGGCTATTCTCAAACTGCGAATCCAAATTTAAAATGGGAAACCAGTTCAAAACTCGATTTAGGACTGAATTTTGCCATGCTAAACAATCGTCTTTCATTAGAATTTGACTATTACAATAATAAAATCAGGGATTTGATTTTAAAAACACCACAAGCACTTTCAGCGGGAATTCCGAATAATTATATCAATGAAAATGTTGGCGGGATGTACAATACAGGTTTTGAAATTGGGATTAATGCGCTTGCTGTTGCAACCCGTGATTTCAACTGGAATGTGAGCCTGAATCTTTCCACTCTTAAAAATAAAGTGACCTCATTAGCGAGCGATGTATTTGTGCCAAGTGTATTTGGTGTACAAAATATGACCAGAGTAGGTTATTCTATCGGATCTGTGTTCGCAGTGCCTACAAAAGGTGTAAATCCGGATAATGGTCAAATGGTTTTTATAAACAGCGAAGGCAAAGAAGTGCAGTACAATCATATCGGTTCTCCTAAATGGACTTATCTTGATGGCACAGCTGCTCCGGCAATAGACAATTACAAAGATGGTGTGATGCAAGGGCCTTCATTGCCAAAACTCTATGGAGGATTAAACAACACTTTCAATTACAAAAA
>CBFGNY010000365.1:0-2245 GCA_965650235.1 uncultured Flavobacterium sp.
CCTCAACTTCTTGTTTGTTTTCACAATATAAAAATTTACCTCCATTTTTTTTAAAATTAAAAATGAATTGTTCATCGATGGATAAATGACTGTTTGGAGTAGGGTTGTTTCCATACTCACTTTCATTTTCTTCCTCTGATGAAGCATTGGCAGAACCAAATATTTTTTTGAAAAAACTCATTTTATATGAAATACTTTACATGTTAATTGAAAACGTTCAAAGATAAAAAAATCTTAATTCAAAAGAGGCTTTTGAATTAAGATTTTAAAAAATATTAAATATTTTGTTAACTTACGAAACTACTTCACCTAAATTTTTATCAAAAGTGCGTTTCCCAAAAATAGTTTCTAAATCATCCTTAAATATAACTTCTTTCTCAATCAGTATATCGGCAAGCTGATTTAGCTTATCCTTGTTTTCTTCTAAAATTTGAATAGCTCTTTGATATTGACCTTCAATTAATTCTGAAATTTCAGCATCAATAATTTTTGCAGTTTCATCAGAATATGGTTTAGAGAAATTGTATTCACTCTGACCTGTTGAATCATAATAAGTAACGTTTCCTATTTTATCATTCAAACCATAAATTGTTACCATGGCACGAGCCTGACGTGTAACTTTTTCCAAATCGCTTAATGCTCCGGTTGAAATTCTGTCAAAAGTTACTTTTTCAGCAGCCCTTCCGCCCATTGTAGCGCACATTTCGTCCAACATTTGGTCAGTTCTTACAATTTGCCTTTCTTCCGGTAAATACCATGCTGCTCCTAAACTTTGTCCACGAGGAACAATAGTTACTTTAATTAATGGGGCAGCGTGTTCCAGCATCCAGCTTACAGTAGCGTGTCCCGCTTCATGAATAGCGATTGCTCTTTTTTCATCTGGAGTAATAATTTTATTTTTCTTTTCAAGGCCACCTATAATTCTGTCTACAGCATCAAGAAAATCTTGTCTGTCTACAGCAGGCTTGTTATTACGGGCAGCAATTAAAGCTGCTTCATTACAAACATTTGCAATATCAGCACCAGAGAAACCTGGAGTCTGTTTAGCAAGAAAATCTAAATCAAGTCCCTCAACTTTTTTGATAGGAGCTAAGTGAACTGCAAATATTTCAGCTCTTTCACGGATATCCGGTAAATCTACGAAAATCTGTCTATCAAATCGGCCTGCACGCATTAAAGCTTTGTCAAGAACGTCAGCTCTGTTAGTTGCAGCCAAAACAATAACGTTAGAGTTAGTACCAAAACCATCCATTTCTGTTAATAATTGGTTCAAAGTATTTTCTCTTTCATCATTTCCGCCAGACATATTGCTTTTTCCTCTGGCTCTACCAACAGCATCAATCTCATCAATGAAAATAATAGCCGGTGATTTTTCTTTAGCTTGTTTAAATAAGTCACGAACACGTGAAGCACCAACTCCTACAAACATCTCAACGAAATCCGAGCCGGATAATGAAAAGAAAGGTACCTGAGCTTCGCCCGCAACAGCTTTTGCAAGCAATGTTTTACCAGTCCCCGGAGGTCCTACCAAAAGTGCACCTTTAGGAATTTTACCTCCAAGGTTAGTGTATTTTTCAGGGTTTTTAAGGAATTCTACAATTTCTTGTATTTCTTCTTTGGCACCTTCCAGACCCGCTACATCCTTAAAGGTAGTTTTGATGTCTGTTTTCTCGTCAAAAAGTTTCGCTTTTGATTTTCCTATGTTGAAAATTTGTCCGCCTCCGCCAGCAGCTCCCCCGGACATTTTGCGCATAATAAAAATCCAGACACCAATTATGATGATGATAGGAAGCAAGCTAACCAAAATATCGCTCCAGTTACTAGCTTCTTTAAAATCATAATCAACTAGTTTTTTTTCTGACTTTGCCTTGTCAAGTTTCTCCTGAAAAGATTTTAAATCACCAAATTTTGTAGTGTAGTGCGGACCTTTGTTAGGTCTGTCAAACATATCTTTGGCTACTTTTTTATTTGCAGGATCTTTTAATGCTGCATCTGAAAGATAGATTTCAGCATCTTTGTTATTGAAAATAATAACATTTTTAATCTGTCCTTTGGCCAACATGTTGTCAATGTCAGACGATTTTAACTGGGCAGGTTCGCTTAAATTAGAACCTCCTGTAGCAAAACTTATAAATAAAAAAACTAAAAGTATTGCAGTGTATATTAACCAGGGACTTATTTTAAATTTATTCGGATTTGGATTATTATCTTTAGCCATTAGAGAAAGTTTCTTTTAGTATTTATT
>CBFGNY010000366.1:0-2238 GCA_965650235.1 uncultured Flavobacterium sp.
ACTTCAGGAGTCACAGTTAATAATCGGGCAAAAAATGGTGCCAGCAGTAAAAGCTTTTATATGGAAGCTCCTTACTGGACAACCGTAAAACAACAGATAAAAGCGGGCGATTATGTTATCATTCAGTTTGCACATAACGATGAGAAAAATGGTGGTCATGATGGTGGGACAGATCCCCAAAATCCAATCAATGGAACGGATTACAGAGGCACAAATCCGCAAACAACTTATAAAGAGTATCTTAGAAAATATATTGATGAGACCCGTGCCTTGAATGCTACACCAATTTTAGCAACTTCGATGTGTCGAAAATATTTTAGCGGAGGTACTATTACGCGCAAAGGTACTCATGATTTAGGTCCAGATTTCGACCTTCCGGCAACAGATCACACTTATGATTATGCCTATGCAATGACAGAAGTTGCAGTAGAAAAAGGAGTGAAGCTTATCGATTTAACTACCTTAACAAGAACTTTGGTTGAATCTTATGGCGATGCCGCCAGTACAGCCCAACTTTATGTTTCTGCAGATTCTACACATCCAACAGCATTATTGGGAACATTAACTGCGAGATTGTGTGCACAGGAAATGGTAAAGCAAAATATTTTAGCTTCTTATATCAATACATCAACAGATGTGCTGATTAATCCAACTGCTTGTGATTTTGGAGATGCCTACACAGATCAGACAATTACCAAGGAAGTAACCATTACCGGTTTTGATCTTACCCCGGCTGCAGGAGCATTTACCCTTTCTGTAGATAATGGTTTTTTGATCGCTGTAAATAAAACAGATACTTTCGGTTCTTCTATCAATATGAATTATACAGGCGGTAATCTTTCATTTACCAAATTTTATATTTCAGCTACTCAGTCAGTAGGTGGAAATAAAACAGGCACACTTACGGTAACTAATGGTAGTGTGACTAAGATAATTCCTTTGACAGCTAATTTTATTACATTGACTGGTGGTACAGAAGTAAATGTTATTTGGGGATTAACTGCTAACAACAGCTATGTTTTAGAAGGACCGGCTACTGTTGTTGATCAGACACATACCGGTATGTCTGTACAGTCATATGCCGCACCTGCTAATTCTAGTACATCAACCACAACGTGGCCTGCCGGAAGTGGTTATGATACTACAAGAAAAACACAAAGAAACGACCCACAAGGAGGCAGCTGGCCAGCAGGAGAAATTGATGAAGTATCTACACGTTATACACAGTTTGGAATTTCACCAGCACAGGGAACTGAATTAAATGTTGATTTAATAAGTTTATATGTTGGTGGAGCAGGAGGTAGTGGTATGAGATGCCGCATCTCGTATTCTACAGATGATTTTGTTACTACATCGGTTGTGGGAGAGTTAACAACTATGACAGCAAATACGATGTATGCTGTTTCAAAGATTCCAGTTCTTAAAATCCCTTATGGGAAAACATTAAAACTTCGTGTTTATCCGTGGTATAATACAGCCAATCCAACAAGTGGAAAAAGAATTTGCCTTTCGGATGTCAGAATCCATGGAGTGGCTCTTCCGGCTACAAACTTGTCTACAAATGATTTTTCGAAAAGCGATCTAAAATTGATAGTAAATAATGGTTTTATTAAGGTAGCAAACGCTCCCGAAAACAGTAAACTAACAATCTATGACCTTACGGGAAGGCAAGTGCTTAAATTATTCATTATTAATGATTTGTCAATTATAGAATCACCAAAAACAAAGGGAATTTATATTGGCAAAATTGAATCAGAAGGAACAACAAAAACAGTGAAATTTTTAGTGAAATAAATTAATCCATCACTTAATAAAACCTTATTAACACGAAATCTGACCATTTCATTGTGATTATACTTTGCAATGGTCATTTTTTAAATCCGGGTTTTTTCTGGCTGATATGCCTTTAACTATCCTTAAAAAGCAAACACCAGATTTAAGTTGGCTTAGACAAACTACCAAGATTATAAAAAAATAGCCTATCATAATTAGAACCATCAGAAGTAATTATCATAGAAACTAATTACATCTGATGGAACTATTTAGAATAAAGCAAGAATTTATATTAACTATCATTATTAACCAAACGTCAAATTATTATGAAAACAAATTTTAAATTACTGTTACTATTTTCAATCATTTCTTTCACGGCTTGTGAAACTAGCGAAAGTCCATTATCGAATAGCGAAACAGCTGTTAATTCAGAGCAAACCATTCCAGAGGAAAGTTCTGTTACAG
>CBFGNY010000367.1:0-2218 GCA_965650235.1 uncultured Flavobacterium sp.
ATCTGGTTTATTCTGAAATGACTGGATTTGTGGGGTCACAAGATCCATTTTCGTTAGAGTATCCAACGATGGCCAAGTATGAAGGACCAAAAAGTGGCTTGGAAGAAATGAGATTAATTTTACATGCACTATTTGGCAAAACTGTTCAAACTGGCCTTTTATCATTAAAGATATGCTCCAAAACCTGTTTTTTCAGGACTCAAAGGAAACCAACAACAATTGTTTGAGGGATTTAATTTACTAGAAATATTTAGAAATTTTAAGAGAGAATAAAATACGCATAGCATCGTTTCAAACGAGCTTTTTTTACACCCTAATTTATTTCGTAGGCTAAAATCATTATTGGCTGAAACAATTTTTTTAATGAAAGTTGGGAATTATTACAGTTTGAATAAGTTGGTGAAGCGGCTCTTTTTTACGCATATCAGAAGTTCTTTGTGGGATCCTTTCGTTTGTAATAGCTAATGCAAATTCTATTATTGAAATATTCTAATGAATAATCACTTATTAATATTTATTTTGAATACTCTAGTGAATCAACCCTTTTTTTTACGCAGTTGCTATGTTGGACCTTTTTTTACATGTAAAAGTAGTAAGAGATAGTACAATTCCTAGTGTTGAAGCATTATAAGGAATTATTGCTTACGAATAAGAGTTTGAATAAGTTGGTGAATCCCTTTTCATAAAGTTATATTTAGCGATGGCTTTATTTTTGTTGATATTTTATATCTGATAACAAATTGGTGGAACATTGGTAGAACAATTTTAAATTTAGTAAAGTAACGGATAATATTGTTTGAACACCCCTAGTTCCATACACCGCGTAAAAAATTGGTATAAAAACAGTCCTGGTTGTAGGAATATTCCTAATATTAAAAAAGTTGGTATAAAAACAGAGACGTGTGAATATTAATATTCCTTCTCTATACGTATACCGCATTTTAGCGCGGAGTTTCAAATTTCCTTGTAGTATAAAAACAGGGTTAAAAAAAAAGACAATGAAAACACTGGATAAAGTTTACCAATTTCTTGAAAACAATCGCGACATATATTATCATTTGAAAAAAATGATGTTATCTGATTATCACTGGGATTACGTTATCAAAAATGATATGGCGCACTTATCAACCTATGATTTATATTACAACATGGATTCAATGGAAAGTATAAAGAATGAACTCAAGGGATTAATTAGATTCAAAATCGTCAAAGGAATTTCTTTTGATTGTATTTATAACTTTCGGTGGAATGGGAATTATTACCCGGATGTAATTAGCGAGGATATCATTGAAACTGTCTTAGACGGTTTTCCTTTGAATAAATTGATCCTCGATTATAGTTTCGATTAAGAAAAATAAATCAACTTTTTTACACCCATGCAACCATTGTGCAATAGATACTTTTTGAACTTAAACCGTTACACAAATTGCCTAATCACCCGCTCAGGTTGTTACTCTGATTCATAATGTCGTGGAGCTTTAAAGAATCATTTTTTTGATTTTTCTATGATTTTATCTATTGACAAGTCTTCTGGAATATTTTTAAGTAGAGGAACTGATTATACGTTTATGTATGCTGCATAATTGTCGTCTAAATACAGCATTTTTGTTATAACTGAATCGAAATCATCTGATCCGTTTACATTGAAAAAACTTTTTGTATCAAACCATGTCATCACTTGTGGTGCTCCGTAGTAAATTGGGATGGACCCACCTGCAAAAGCATATGCCAGTTATTCTGTAAGGTAATAATCTTGCTTTGCATTTTCAAAGCAAATCATAAACTTGTATTGACTAATAAAATTAAGGTAACTTTCTACATCTCTAGGTGCAAAGATTCCCGTGTTGTTCATAAAAGATCCACACGAATCAACTTTTCTCACACTATTTAACTTCTTGAAAAACTCATTTCGAACTAATCCTTTTCCATTTGTAACAACAAACAAACAAAACTTCGTTTTTCCTCTGAAATTATTACGATTTTGCAGCCTACTCCACAAATTGTCTTGAAACCAAACCGATGTAAATAATGGCATGAATAATTTGGGGTGTTCATTTTTTTACAAACTTTTAGGAGCAGCCGAAATTTCTTTGCCAGAGTCTCCTATTCTTATAATTGTTCCTGTAAATAATGAAAATTCGGTAAATAAAGCTGTTAATACTACTAATTCTTCCGGTAAAATTAAAAAAATTTTGTGTTGAATTTTTTTAAAACAATT
>CBFGNY010000368.1:0-2207 GCA_965650235.1 uncultured Flavobacterium sp.
AATACGTGTAATCGAAATTCTTCATTGGCTGGGAGATTCGCTTGTAGATGATGTTACCGGAATTGACAACATTGGCAGTCTGTACTAAACTGGCGTTGTTTTCAAAAATCAAATTTCCATTTGTATCAACCGTAACCCCATTTGTTATTGTTAAAGTACGACCAGAATTTATAGTTACTTTAGTGGTGCTTCCTGAAACCCGGCAAGAACAGCCATATAAATCAACGTTGGGATCTACTGCCGGAGGGTAATTTCCTGTAAAAACAATATTTTGATCTAATGTAGGTAAAGATCCTGTTGACCAGACAGTACCGTTCCAGGTATTTGTTGTCTGGCTGCTAATTGTAACCACAGCCGTTGAAGGAGATTTACAGCCGCTACTATCATCTGTCACCCTAAAAGTATAATTTCCTGCTGCCAAACCTGAAACAGTAGTTACAGATCCGGAACCTGCAATATTTACAGTTACAGCCCCCAGCCTTCTCTCTAATGTCCATGACCCTGAAGGCAAATTACTTAGAGCGATAGTTCCTAATGAATTACAAGTAATATTTTTTATTGTGCCAATAGTTGGTGGTGCCAATAAATTAGTTACTGTTGGAATATCATCACCATTTGTCTGCCCTGAAACATCTTCAACAATATTTAACGAAGGATCCTCAGCTGTAGCTTTTGCCGAATTTGTAATTCTTCCTAAAGCAACATCAGCAGCTGTAATCGTATAATCTGAACTTATAGTTGCCGTTGCCCCTACCGCTAAAGAAGCAATTGGCGAACCAGATACTGTACCAATCATAGGATCAGTTATAACTACATTTGTTAAGGGAACTTGTCCGGTATTGGTAACTTCAAAAGTATAATGAATTTTACTTCCTTCACTGCATCCCAACAAGGTCGCTTTTTTTACCAAAGCTAATTCTGCAGTTTTTAATGAATTTTTATTAATAGCAATAAAAGCACAATCAGAATCTCCTGAAAAACTTACCACAAATCGATCAATTTGTGCGGCATTTGCAGCAGTAATGCCAAAAACGCTTAAATCCATTGCAAGCAGTCGGATATCTCTCGTTTCGTTTGCAAGATAAGTTGAAGATGGAAGTCCATTATTTGCATTAAACAAATCCAGTCGATAAGTACCAATAACCGGAATTGAGTTCGAACTAAAATTAACATTTACAATAGTTCCAATAGTTGCACCGTTACTATCTACAAACTTAAATGTATCTACTTTAGAAGTTGGTGATGCAACCTGACTAACCAATATATCCGGTATACCATCAGCAATTGAATTAGTTTGAATATTATCTATTCCTATTTTAAATGAAGCAGAACCTTCTTTTATATTTGCAATTCCTGTTCCTAAGGCTAAACCGTTAATACCATCTGTAAGCCTTGATGCTAACTCAGCAGGAAGCGAAGTACTGCCAGAGATTGGAGGCATCAGGACTCTGTTTGTTAAGGAACCATCTATCATTGAACCCTGCAAAAAAAACGTATTGGAAGCATAATCTAAGGATTGAATCTTTAATGCCCTGAAAAGAGTGTTTTCAAAAACAACAGAATTTGTAGTTAAAGCGGCATTATTGGCCCCGGTTGCATATGTCTTGCCACCCCATTCAAAAGCTAGTAAATTATTTTCGGTATTAGGTTGGTTTGCAATAACACCAGTAGAAGAATTTGATGTAAAATATCCTTTCCAATCGGTATAAATTCTTGTTACCCCAGTTTGGCCTAAAGTTTTAGAAGTAATGAGTAAAAAAAATAAAATGATAAGTTTTAAAAAAGAGCATTTTTTCAAAAATAATTTTTGAGTCATTGTGATAGTAGGTTATTGATTCAATTAGTTTTTTTGGGCAAAACTTTGTACCTAAAATGTTCAGTTAAACCTCATGATTTAACTGTTTATAAATTGACACTTATCAAAAAGGGCAAAATATCATTCAATTCACACACTAAGAAGTACATAGCTCACAAAAATAAGATTTCTACAATTGACTTTATATTCAAAAAAATAACAAATCGATTAAAAACACATAAATACGATGTAATACCATCTCACTTTAAATTATATCAGTATTCTCTCATTTCGATTATAGCTTTTTCAACGAAAAATATTCCCTCGAACAGAACATAAATAGCATGTATGGTATTTAAAAAAATCCGATAACTTTCGCTATCGGATTTTTGATTCATTGTTCTTTATTTCT
>CBFGNY010000369.1:0-2197 GCA_965650235.1 uncultured Flavobacterium sp.
CTGAAAGACACGTGTTACAAATTTATTGACTTCTTTTTCTGTCCAGTTTTCCTTTAGATAATCGATATTTTTCTGAAAGGTTTCACCAGCCTTTTTGGACCAGACAATCTCCATTATTTATAACCAAATCTTTTTTTTGCTTCTTCATGGCTGAATACGTCTCCTTTATCCAATTGTGATAAACCCTCAGCCATATCATTTTTCTGGGATTTACTCAGGTTGTCGAACCAGTCAAGGTCTCTATTACTAAGAAGTAGCTTTATGTCTTTTATTAGACCAATGTCATCTGAATTCAGTATTTGCTGCAACACGCTAAGTTTTTCTGCCTGTATACTCATGAAGGTAAATTTAATTATTTTTTTGCAAAAAAAAGCAAAACCAAATGGCAATTCAATTCATCTTGTTTTAGTTCGCAATGACCCTCTCATGTGGTTGTGCATATAGAACTGAACTCAATGATCTGATTCTTATTTGTAAATAAAGACCTAACAGTGGCCCCCCTTGTCTCTTATAACCCTAATGTTTAGTGGATTTAATAGAAATAGATATGAATAGATTATTTGTATCATCGTTATTTAGTATACTGTTTTGCTTCATTTTTAATCATGATGGAAGGATAGTTTTGTAGTGTCGATAATCTTTTTTGTTACATGAGTTATAAATTTGATCGGTTGTAAACCACTGGAAACATGATGATATCCGAAGGGTTCGATTCTCTGTAGGTATTTTCTTAATTGAGTGGCTTTTGGTTTCAAATAATTTCACTAATTCTGTTTGGATTGTATAAGTTACTTAACTACATTAGTATAAGTATTGATATTAACGCTTAATCTGATTACAAATGCTAAATTTCGCTTTCTCACTATCCGGGAGCATTAATGAGCTTCCTTGCGCTTTGAATGTATTGAAATCCTATGGTAAAACGAGTCTGTTTGTCACGGGATTTAATTATTCGTGAACCCGAATTCATTACCCAGTCCAGTTTAAGGCATTTGAAATAATTCGCCTTGCGCTCGTGTGTATAGCGATCGTTGCATAAGATCAAGAATTTGATTAGGCAATTGGTTGGGAAAACCAAAATTCTAAAACTATTTTTTCTGAATTAACTAAATCTCAAATGAACATACGAATTACTTCTATGCTGTTGTTAAGCATTCTGATATTTAACAAAACATGGGCTCAAAAAAATCTGGTAGCTGTTGACCCGGTGACAGGTAGTGCTAATGTATATATTCCTTTATTGTCTGGTGGGGTTCAGGTTGGGCTGAGCTATAGTGGCAATGGTGTACGTGTTAAAGATTCCGAAGCTGATGCCGGCCTGGGTTGGAATTTAATTGCTGGCGGGCAGGTGACGCGTATCCTGCGGGGCTTACCAGATGATATCAACGCTTATAGGCAGGGGACTACCAGGCTTGGCTGGCTTGAAACTACCAACGGTGCAATAATTAATAGCTTTATTACTGCCAATAACAGTAACCCTGTAAACTGTACCAATGCACAAACTGACCTTACCTATATTAGTAATAATTTTAGTTACGTCAGTGACACAGAACCCGATCTGTTTAATGTAAACGCTCCTGGTCTTTCCTGTACATTTGTATTTGACAAGGATAAAGTAATCAGGACGATACCTTATCAGGATCTTAAAATAACCTATACTAAAACAGGGACTGAAATCAACAGTTTCACGGTAATCAATAATAAGGGCACAAAATATGTATTTTCTGATGTGACAAGAGCTACAAAAGAGACAACAAGACAGGTTAAGTTTGGTGGGATATACTGGCCGGAAGCCAATATTAAGTATTACAAAGCGCAGTATGCTCAATTTACAGGTGGAATCAGCTATAACAATTCCTGGATGTTGTCATCGATGGAAGATGCAACAGGCAATAAAAACACATTCAGTTATGTAAGCAAGGGAACCGCTGTTACCAGGAAGCAGGTAGAGTTTAATGCTGGTGGTGGCGGCAGGCAACCATTGTATGTAATTAACGAAATGTTTGACACTAAGGTGTTGTCAAGTATTCAAAGTTTAGGAAGCACGGTTTCATTTACCTACGATGTTTATAACAACAATGCTGCTGAAGGCGCATTAGTGAGTACAATAACCGCTAATGGGGTAAAGTACATTTTTAATTATTCCAACATTATATTTAACAAGGGACAGGCATCATTTCGGAAGAATTGCCTGCGT
>CBFGNY010000370.1:0-2171 GCA_965650235.1 uncultured Flavobacterium sp.
TTGAACAAAACATCAAAGCAGCGATATATTGAATTTGTTAAAAAATATCCTCAAAAAACTCAAAAAATAAACAACAAAAATTTATCTTCTTATTTAGGAGTAACCCATGAGTTTTTATCAAAGATCAAAAAGAGTTTTTAATTTAGAATTCGAAAAAAATAAAACTTAAACTGGGTATTTTTTTATATCAGTCCAAACTTCTTTGTTTATCGAAATTATTTTAAATAAGTTGTTATCCACCAAATTATCTGGATGATAGAAATCGCTATATCTCCTAAAAAATTATTTGTTAACATAAAGCTATCTCTATAACGAAATTTTAAAATATTTTGTAAATTGCACCTATAAAATTATCATATTCATAAAATGGAACTACAAAAACCATATATTCCTAAAAATAAAGTAAGAATTGTCACCGCAGCCTCTCTTTTTGATGGTCATGATGCCGCTATTAATATTATGCGCCGTATTATTCAGTCAACAGGGGTTGAAGTGATTCATTTAGGTCATGACAGAAGCGTTGAAGAAGTAGTAAATACTGCTATTCAGGAAGATGCAAATGCTATTGCCATGACATCTTATCAAGGCGGTCACAATGAATATTTTAAATATATGTATGATTTGCTTCATGAAAAAGGAGCAGGGCACATAAAGATTTTTGGCGGAGGCGGAGGAGTGATTCTTCCAGGTGAGATTTCAGAACTGCATGAATATGGAATTACCAGAATTTATTCTCCGGATGATGGCCGTTCTTTAGGGCTGCAGGGAATGATCAATGATTTAGTTGAACGTTCTGACTTTCCTATTGGAGATAAATTAAACGGAGAAATCGATCATATCGAAAACAAAACACCAACTGCAATTGCCCGTTTGATATCGGCGGCAGAGAACTTCCCTGAAATTGCAAAACCGATTTTTGACCAGATTCATCAAAATAACATCAATTCTAAAATTCCTGTTTTGGGAATTACAGGAACGGGCGGAGCCGGAAAATCATCTTTGGTAGATGAATTAGTTCGTCGTTTTTTAATTGATTTTCCTGAGAAAACAATTGGATTGATTTCTGTCGATCCTTCGAAAAGAAAAACCGGAGGAGCACTTTTAGGAGACAGAATCCGAATGAATGCCATAAATAATCCTCGTGTTTATATGCGTTCTTTGGCGACACGTCAGTCGAATCTGGCTTTGTCTAAATATGTAGCCGAAGCGATTCAGGTTCTGAA
Source organism: uncultured Flavobacterium sp. (assembly GCA_965650235.1). Classification (GTDB taxonomy): domain Bacteria; phylum Bacteroidota; class Bacteroidia; order Flavobacteriales; family Flavobacteriaceae; genus Flavobacterium. Next base: position 1,224 of record CBFGNY010000370.1, read on the forward strand.
AGCAGCAAAATACGATTTGATAATTCTGGAAACTTCAGGAATCGGACAATCAGATACCGAGATTATGGACCATTCTGATGTATCTCTATATGTAATGACACCGGAATTTGGAGCGGCAACGCAATTGGAGAAAATTGACATGCTTGATTTTGCTGATCTAGTGGCCTTAAATAAGTTTGACAAAAGAGGCGCTCTTGACGCCATTCGTGACGTAAAAAAACAATACCAGCGCAATCATAATTTATGGGATAAAAATCCGGATGACATGCCGGTTTTCGGAACCATTGCTTCTCAGTTTAACGATCCGGGAATGAACACGCTGTATAAAGCAATCATGGATAAAATTGTTGAGAAAACAGATTCAGAACTGCAATCTACTTTTGAAATTTCAAAAGAAATGAGCGAGAAAATCTTCGTTATTCCGCCACACAGAACCCGTTATTTATCTGAAATTGCCGAGAACAACAGAAGTTATGATGAAAGTGCGCTTTCACAACAAAAAGTAGCGCAAAAACTATACGGAATCTTCAAAACAATTGAATCGGTTTCAGGTAAACTTCCACAAATTAATAAAGCCGGAATTGACGATGCAACAGTTTTACCAAACGGAATTCAGGAACATGATGAAAACCGTATCTTCCTGAACCTTTTACTAAATCAATTCGATAAGGTAAAAATGGATTTAGATCCGTACAATTGGGAAATTATCCTGAATTGGGATGAAAAAGTAAATAAATACAAAAATCCGGTTTACACGTTTAAGGTTCGTGACAAAGAAATTAAAATCGCAACCCATACCGAGAGTTTATCGCATATTCAGATTCCAAAAATTGCTTTGCCAAAATACGAAGCCTGGGGTGATATCCTGCGTTGGAATTTACAGGAAAATGTTCCCGGAGAATTTCCGTTTGCTTCAGGATTATATCCGTTTAAACGTGAAGGCGAAGA
>CBFGNY010000371.1:0-2156 GCA_965650235.1 uncultured Flavobacterium sp.
GAGAAGCGGCCGCTGGTGTAAGCGTTATTCTTAAAAATACAAAATACGGAGCCATAACAAATGAAGATGGTGTTTTTGAATTCAACAGAGTAAAAACAAATACCTATGCTTTGCAGGTTTCTTTAACAGGTTACGAATCTTTAGAACAAGAAGTAACTGTTTCAGAAAACAAGACAGCTACCTTAAATTTACAGCTAACAGTTTCAAACAAAGAATTACAAGAAGTAACTATACATGCTAACAAAGCAAAACTTTTTCCGAAACAAAGTAATTATGTTTCTAAAATGCCTCTGAAAAACATTGAGAATCCACAGGTTTATAATGTCGTTACAGCTGATCTATTAAAAGAACAGGCAATAACCAATTTTGAGGATGCCATGAAAAATGTCCCAGGAATTCAAAAAATATGGGAATCCACAGGGAGTGCCGGAGGCGGTGGATCCTTTTACAGCCTGCGTGGCTTTGCAACTCAGGCGAATATTGTAAATGGATTACCTGGATTAACGAACGGAAGCTTAGACCCGGCTAACATTGAGAAAATTGAAGTTATAAAAGGTCCATCAGGAACTTTATTTGGAAGCAGTCTTATTTCTTATGGCGGATTTATAAATACTGTAACTAAAACACCTTATTCTGGCTTTGGTGCAGAAGTCTCTTATCTTGCCGGAAGTTTTGGTCTAAATCGGGTTACTGCTGATGTTAATACTTCTGTAGACGATTCTGATACTGTTGCCATAAGAGTAAATGCTGCTTATCAAACAGAAAATAGTTTTCAGGATGCGGGTTTCCGTACTTCTTATTTTGTCGCTCCTGTCCTATCCTACAAGATTAATGAAAAATTATCTTTCCTGATTAGTACCGAATTTATGCAGGAAGAGAAAACAACACCTGCAATGCTATTTTTGGGAAGAAGCAAATCTTTACAATTCGCTAATATCGACGAATTAAATTATAATACAAAGTTGTCTTTTACAAACAATGATTTGACTGTAAAAAATCCAAAATACAACTTGCAGGCGCAAATGAATTATAAAATATCGGATCAATGGACATCACAAACAGCATTATCAAGAGGGTCTACAAAAGCTAACGGATATTACTCTTATCTTTCCGATAATCAGGATGGACAGGGAGATTTTTCTATTTATATTACCAAGGAAAATTCATTTACTAAAACTACTGATATACAGCAAAATTTTATTGGTGATTTCAAAATTGGCAATATGCGCAATCGAATTGTAATTGGTCTTGATTATTTTCAAAAAGATGTAATGTACGGAGGTACCGGATGGAATGGAGTTTATAAAGTTACGCCTCAGGGAGAAATTAGACAATATGACGATTCTAATCCAAATTATTTAACTCAGTCATCTGTAGATAAATTACTTTCCAATACCGGAACCGACAATTATAATTTAAGAGATAATACCTATAGCATTTATGCATCTGATGTAATTAACATTACAACTAAATTAATTGCAATGGCCAGTTTACGTGTAGATTATTTTGATGCAAAACGTGATATTACAACAGATAAAGATGATTATAATCAAACGGCATTTTCTCCAAAATTTGGATTATTATACCAGCCAATTGAAGATAAACTAGCTTTATTTGCTAATTACATGAATGGTTTTAAAAACGTTTCGCCGGATCGTGCAACAGAAGGTCAGACCTTCGAACCGGAGCATGCCAATCAATTAGAATTTGGTGTTAAAGCAAATCTTTTAGGCGATAAATTAAATGCAACCGTAAGTTATTATGATATACAAGTTGCCAATTTGCTGACTGCCGATCCAGAAAATGCTTTAAATAGTGTTCAGGGAGGAGAATCACAAAGCAAAGGTTTTGAATTTGATTTAAATGCTTCACCTATAAAAGGTTTAAATATTATTGCCGGATACAGCTATAACGACAGTAAAGTTACCAAAGGAGATATTAAAAATGTGTTCTTGGAAGAAGGGAAAAGACCCATGTGGTCAGGACCTGAAAATTTAGTAAACCTGTGGGCAAACTATAAATTTAATTATGGAACACTCAAAGATTTTGGTTTAGGTTTTGGAGGAAATTATGCCAGTGAAAATGCAATCGTAAATAGTGAAATACAAGGTAAGTTCATACTTCCATCCTACACTGTTATAAATGGCTCTGTTTTT
>CBFGNY010000372.1:0-2148 GCA_965650235.1 uncultured Flavobacterium sp.
TTAAATAAAGGAAATGCATTATTAAAACTTGGAAAAGAAGCAGAATCTGTATCAACTTTGGAAAGTGCTATCAATAGGATAAAAAAAATGAATGGAAACAATCATGAAGCGCTGAGATTTCTGGCAATTTCCTATATGAGACTCGGAGAAAAACAAAATTGCGTTAATCATCACAATCCGGAATCCTGCATCCTTCCCATACAAAAAAACGGAATTCATGTTATAAGACAAGGCTCTCAAAAAGCTATTGAAGTTTATAAAAAATTATTAGATATAAATCCTCAGGATTATGAATCAAGATGGCTCTTAAATATAGCCTATATGACTATTGGCGGCTATCCTTTAGAAGTGCCTGAAAAATGGCTAATTCCAAATCTAAACAAAGACAACTCTCAATACAGTATAAAGCCTTTTGTGGATGTTGCTGCAAACGTAGGCATTAAAAACAGAAATATGTCAGGAGGAGTAATTATAGATGATTTTAACAATGATAATTACCTGGATATTGTAACATCTGACTGGAGTTTGGACGGGGTTATGCATTACTTTCAAAATAATAAAAAGGGCAATTTTGCCGATCATTCGAAAATCTCGGAAATAGGTCGTTTTAAAGGAGGCTTAAGCATGATACAAGCAGATTATGACAATGATGGTGACACTGATATTTTTGTACTAAGAGGGGCCTGGATGCAAAAATACGGCAGGCAGCCTAACTCATTGTTACGCAACAACGGCGATGGTACCTTTACGGATGTAACCATAAAAAGCGGATTGTATTCTGAATTTCCTACCCAAGCTGGTTCGTGGAATGATTACAATAATGACGGCTATTTAGATTTATTTATTGGCAACGAGTCAACAGATAATGAGCCATACCCTTCTGAATTATATTTAAATAATCAGGATGGGACATTTACAAATGTTGCCAAAGCCGCAAAATGCGACGTAGTTAGTTTTATAAAAGGAGCCACATCAGCCGATTATGATAATGATGGCGACATTGATTTGTTTCTTTCCGGAATGAACAGACGAAAAATATTATTAAAAAACACAGGACTCAAGAATGGTATTCCTCAATTTACAGACGTTACAGAACAGGCAGGTTTAGCAGGAATTAATGTAATGACGTTTCCTACATGGTTTTGGGATTATGATAATGATGGCTGGCAGGATATTTTTGTTTGTGGATATGAATTTGATGGTGCTGTAGCCAGTCAAATTGCAATGGATGCATTGAACATACCAAATGAAAGCAGTAAAATGTATCTGTACCATAATAATCATGATGGCACTTTTACAGATGTTTCTAAAGCATCAGGGCTAAGCAAAACCGTATTTGCCATGGGTGCGAATTTTGGTGATATCGATAATGACGGATTTCTGGATATGTATCTTGGCACAGGAAATCCTGATTACAAATCACTAATACCTAATAAATTATTTAGAAATATGGGTAATGGAAAATTTGTTGATGTCACATCTTCGGGTCGTGTAGGGAATTTGCAGAAAGGTCATGGTGTAGCTTTAAATGATTTGGATAATGATGGAGATACTGATATTTTTATAGAAGTTGGAGGTGCTTATGTAGGAGACTCTTTCTATAATTCCTTATATCTTAATCCAGGTCAAAACAACAACCGCTGGATAAGATTGCTATTGGAAGGAACAGACAGTAATCGTTCTGCAATTGGAACAAAAGTAAAAGTCAGTTTCAGGGAAAATGGCGTTTCCAGATCTGTATATAGAATATTGAATTCAGGCGGAAGTTTTGGCGCATCAGCTTTAAGAATGGAAATTGGAATTGGACAAGCTAAAATAATCGACCAAATTGAAATAACCTGGCCAAAAAGCGGTAAAAAGGAAATATTCAGCAACATACATCCAAATCAATTTATCAAAATCATAGAAGGAAAAAAAGGCTTTTCTAAATTGAATATTAAAAAAACAATTTTTCCTACAGCAGGTGCTACGTCCTCTATTTGTATTTAAAATAAACATCTAGTAAGGCAGATGAATAAATTTTTATTAATGCCTTGAGTGAAAAATAATAAACTAATTATTAATAAAATGAGAAATATAAAAATAAGAGCAGTTTTTTTTAGCGTATTAACCCTGTTATTGCTTGTAAACTGTACTAGTAAAGAATCG
>CBFGNY010000373.1:0-2148 GCA_965650235.1 uncultured Flavobacterium sp.
TTTGGAATAAAGTGGGGCTTCTCAGCGGGTTTCCCTTTTTTAAAATAGGTTATTTTAGCACTGTCACCTATCATTACAGTTTGCTTACCCTGTAACAAACCGTTGCGATATTTTCCTTTTTCAGCTAACTGTCCTACTGAGTCATACTTTGAATAAACACCATTTTTTTTGCCGGAATCCCAATAGTATTCTTCTTTTAATTTACCGGCCTCATTCCAGCTCTTCCATTTCCCGGTTTTTAATCCTGCGCTGAACGCTCCCCACTCTTTCAAAGTCTTATTTAAAAAAAACTCCTGATAACGGCCATTCAATAGCTTACCGCTATAACCTCCCTGAGTAGATTTGATCTGGTTGGTTGAAAACCAGTAATATAACCTATCAGATTCAACATAGATCTTATGTATAGGCTTAACATAAGCGACTACTGTATAGTTATCATGATTAACAATTATTTTATGCGTAAGAAGACCGTCACTTGAATATTGCCCCATTGCCAGATCGGCAACAAGGATAAATATTGTTACTAAGAAAGAGATGCGTTTATTTAATTTACTCATTGTCTGATATATTTCTTTTTGCCTTGCCAGCTTACCAATATAGAATCTTTCCTATTCTGAAGCAATTTAACGCCTTCAAAAGTTTGTCCCTCGGCGGTCATTTGTTCCCGTCCATTTACCACTAATATTGCGACCAGTTTTTTTGTTGCAGGGTTAACAACATATCCTGAATACTTAATTATGCTCCAGTCTATTGGAGGCGGCGGGGGAGGTGGAGGATTGAAATTTACAGGAGTAGCCGTAACAGGTTCTACATTTTCAGATACATGACTAATCCCTCCTAAAAATGGATCCCTGTAGTTTAATGCTAACTTAAATGTGTCATTTTTCACAAGATACTGATCATATGGCTCTTGCGCTACTTTGGCGGATTTAAATGCAGGTTCATAAGCCGCATCAGCTTCGTTAAATAAAACCCTATAAATAATAATTCCCCAAACGCCAGCCACTGCACAAATAAGCAGGTACGTCAGTTTTTTATTCTTGCCGGCTTGCATTACTTATTGAATTAAAAAGCTCCTTAGTTCACTAAATGCCCCAAAGTTCCCGGCTTCATCTATTGCCCTAACCTGCCAAAACAGCTTTTCACCGCTCTTGCCCTCTGTAAAGGAGTATGTAGCTGCCGTTAATATAATAGGAAAAGTTGAACTGTAAATTGATGTCCCGTCAGTTTTGAATACATATAGCTGGTATTTTTTTGCCTCAGCCAATGTCTCCCATTTAAGCGTTACATTTTTGGTCACAACTTGTTCATTTGTAGGAGAGGTAAGGAAAACAACACCCGGAGGGGTTTTGTCTAAAGTTACATTCTGAATTGTTGACCACTTTGATTCTACGGTAGCATTGATAGCTTTCACTCTCCAACGGTACACTTTATCTTTAGTAAGATTTACTGTAAACTCCTGGTTTGGAGTCGACTTATCAAAAAACAAGGCTGCATCATCTTCGAAATTAGAAGTATCGATCTGCAATTGATACTTATCGGCACCAAATAACTTTAACCATTTAAATACGGTACTGTTTTGATTGGTGATTAAATTATTGACCGGCGATTGTAACTGCACCTGCTGCCCTTCTATTGAGCCAGGCTGGATGATAAAAGCGGCCTTACTATAAAGTGTCTGTGAGCTGCCATTTTCAGCTCTAACCCGCCATTCATAATTTCCGGGATCAAGGGTATAACTAAATCTGTTCTTTGTAACAACAGTATCCAGGATTAATCTGGCTGCGTTATTAAAATCAGGTGTTACTACCTGAAGTCTATACTGAAAAGCATTATCGACTTCTTCCCACCAAAAGGTTTGTGCATAAACTGCACTTTCAGTACCGTGAGATGGTGCAAGCAGTACGACCGCCTTTTTCTCAATAGAGGGCTCAATAAATTCTGTACATCCTGTTGAGAGCAAGACGAATCCTAAAAGGATTTGAGAGATGTTTTTACGAATTACCATGGGGCAATAAATATAACAAACTTTAGTAGATAAACGAAAGCAGCCCCGTGCATATCAAGGCTGCTTTACAATTATTAACCCTAAATCGAAGAGCGCTAAATTCTTTTTGTTTTAACTTTGAAATGAAAAGTTCTGGTTAC
>CBFGNY010000374.1:0-2140 GCA_965650235.1 uncultured Flavobacterium sp.
ATGATGATAAATTCTTTCATCATCTTCTGTTTTAATCACTAATTCGTCAGAGTAGGAGGGAACATCAGCCAAAGGAAGCACCACGATATCAGAGTTAGAAGCAATCTCATGAATTTTTTCCCAGTTGCCCTGATTATTCATTTTGTAAAGAAGGTATTTGCCATTATGCGTAGTTTTCTCCCAACTAAAAATTACTGGTTTTAAGATTGATCCGTTTGTTCCTGTTGGATTTCCGGAAGCTTCTAATACTGGAGATTCAGGCGAAATAGTATCAGCTATTACTGTTGCAGTAATTTTTGACGGCTGTGAAGGTGTGTAATCAATATTAATTAGGGTACCATCAGAACCTGGTTCAGCATATTCAATTTCTCTTGAAACCGTAATTCTGTAATAAAGGCCTTGATCATACGGAACATGTTCCTGATCTTCAAACTCATCGTAAACGGTCCAGACATTATCAAAATCAGCAGACAAAGTATCTTCACTAATTAAAATCTCTTTTACCGGGGTCATAGTTCTTATCGATTGTGCATCCAGTATGGATTCGGCACGATAGATATTTATTTTTCTGATATTGTACTCTGGCTGATAAGCATTTAATTCAATTTGAATAGCTGGCTTAATGCCCAAGACCGGATTTTCCAGAATTGGCATAATTCGTTTGATTTCCGGTGTCTGAGGCGGATTTGAAGGCACTAATTTTACAGGTCCTAAAAACGGACTGAATTCACCAAAATTCATCTTGATATCTATTTCACGAACTCCATAAAAATAAAAGCTTTGTGAGGCTCCGTCAAGATTAAAATCTGTAAACTGTGCTATGTTTTCAGCAGCATTTGTGATTTTCATCATCGGCGCAATATCAAAACCAGCATCCGTTGCTTTTAAAAGATGTCCATTTTTGTCTTTTATTGTTTGTTTTTTATTACTCGGTACATAGGTAGGAGCAGCATTAATATAATCATAAATAACAGGTACTTCTGTAAGTGGTACAAATGCAGTATGAATGGCCTGCTCAATAAAATGGATGGCTAATAAATTTCTTTCCACACCATATTTTACATCAATAATAACATCATTTAGCGATGCTAATGAAACAATTTTTGGTGCTTTTTTCCCTGGCAGATTTGGCTGCGACAGGTTATGCCAGGTAATAAACTCATTAATTGCTTTGATAAGTTCTGTATTGTCAGGAACAGGAAAACGATATGTCAACAAAGGATCCGCATCTGCAGGATATTCTTCATAGTAAATCGGAATTCTTGACACCGGAGGATTTGGCTGATCCTCAATACGTAATTTATCACTTGGATTCAATGAATCATTGGCTGCTAATAATCCTTCAAAATCCAATAAATTTTGCCATCTGTTTCCAAAATAAGTCTCGTTAGTTCCTCCCAGCTCACTTAAAAGCGTACGGATTGCGTTAATCGTTTCCCTTTTATATAAAACACTCAGTAAGGCCTCATCACTGGCTCTGTAATGCAACAGGCCATAAGGTTTATGCTTATATTCAGTTGTAAAGGTATAGGTTGAACGTTTAAAAAAATCCGGTCGGGTAGCGTATAATCCGCCCTTTGGTTCTTCTGGTCGTTCAGGAGCTATAATTTTCACAGCATACATTGGACTTGGCACACTAATTTTAGAGTCATACCCTTCCACACTCGAAAAAGCTGACATATCAGAATGAGTGCTGATTCCAAAAATAGAATAATGGGTGCTCTCACCGGCTCTTGGTAAAATATTAGCTTCTGTGATTCCGTAGGTTGGATTAGCAAAAAGATATACTTTATAAGATGGATAATAATTTACTTTTTGAGACACATAATTTTCCGGATAAGTATTTTCAGGAACTTTTACCCCTAAAATTTCATCATAGCCTTCAAGCATCGTCTGATTGATGTAATCACCTAATTTGAAATCGGGATCATTCACATATAAAACTAAATCTCCTGTTCCTCCAATATTTTCTGTACGGACAACCTTGAAATCTTTTCTCGATTTTACAGGAATCGTACTTCCCGGCTGCATACAGCTCTTGGTCAATAATCGGATAGTACCATTAAACCATTCTACCGAGTTTTCGATGTTCTGACCTTTGTACTGTGGATGTTGAGGTAAGCTAAAATTAGGAAAGGTT
>CBFGNY010000375.1:0-2126 GCA_965650235.1 uncultured Flavobacterium sp.
ATTACAATACACAATTGATTATTTCGATTCAGATGAAAATCTGAACATACGAAATAATATAAATAAAGAATTTGAGAATTATGAAATTTTAAAAGATTTTGAAGATTATTCAAGATTAGATTCTAATCAAGACAGGTGCTATACATTTTTTTTAAATGTTGCAGAAGGAGGTGAAATGTATTCAATTTCTTTGCACCTTAGTATCCTAATTCCTTATTATGTGATTAGAAAAGGATGGCATACTCCGTCTCCGTTTTTTCCTAAATCACTAATTGAAAAATTAGAGATAGAAAAAGTAGACACAAGAAAAATGGATGAATTAATTCATGATATAGAAAGGATTGTAGAAGAAAAACTTTTGTACAAAAAATTTCCATCAGAATTAATGAATAATGTAATTGTTAATACAAGTTTTGGGGATATCTATTTGGGAGATTTTACAATGTTTAATGCATTTTTTAATAATAGCAACATAAATGAAAATTTTAACTAGAAACTATTTGATTTTTGTGACAATCTGCATTTTGCTCTTTGCCTTTTTGTTCTTTAATGAATATTATTATACAATTAACTTGTATGATACTTACTATCACATAAGTTATTTCTTTTTTGTTTTACCTATATATATTATTGGTACGATCTTTTTATTTAGTGAAGATTTTAATAGAAAAATTAAAAAGAGGAGTAGCGGAATCTTCAGATAGATATTATTCAAAGTGTTTGTTGCTTTTTTTAGCACCGAATTTAAATCTGAAACTAAAAACACTAACTAAAACTATTTAATTTTGTAATGTTATGTCTATTTGTATCTTTTCGATTATTTTTTCATAACTAGCTTTTACGATACTTATTATTTGGTGAGTTATTACTATTTTGTATTGTTTTTTTGATTTTGGGAAGTATTGTTTATTTGGTAAAACACAGAAGGATGAAAAAATAAGTTTAATGTTTTGATTTGAATAACGAAGAAGATTGCTTCATAAATCTTGAAATACCTTATCAAGATTCTATTTTACTGTATAACCTGTTCATTTATTTGATCAGGTTTCAAAACTGTTTTCGTTTTATTTAAATGGTGGCTATAAAAAATAATAATTAGTATTAACTTCAGTATTGATTTTTTGCAACCTAGATTGTAGTTTGAGGATACATCTTCAAATTATGTGTAAGAGCTGCTAAAAATTTAAACACAGGAAAAGCACCTGCAAAAAGTGGTACTTGTGATTAATTATAAATTAAAAAATAAAAAACTATGAAAAACCTATTTTTACATTAAAAGACCTCCAAATCAATAAATTTGGAGGCCATTCATTAAGCATTAAATAATTGGTTTTTTTATTTAATTATTGCAAACTTTTAATTCAGTTTGACTTATTTACTTCTAAATATTTCATGATTTCAGCACACGCATTTTTGCTCGTAAATCCAAATTTCTGATCCAGAACCGAAGCCGGTGCCGAATACCCAAAATGATCCAGTCCGAATACCTTTCCGTTGTTTCCAACCAGATTTTCCAGATTAACCGGAAGCCCTGCTGTAAGTCCGAAGACCAGTCCGTTTGTTGGAACAACACTCTGCTGGTACTCTTTTGGCTGTGACCTGAACAGTCCTTCCGAGATTATCGATGCCACATTTATCTTGATCTGCATCGTGCTTTCAAGTTCTGCGGCTGCATCAATCAATGTTGCTACTTCAGATCCGTTGGCAATCAGGGTAATGTCTGGATTTTGGGTTTCTTTTACCAGATAACCTCCTTTTTTTGCCTTAGATGCCTCTTCAAATCTGGATTTTCCATTGGATGGAAGATCCTTGATATCCTGTCTGGAAAGAATAAGTCCGGTTGGTGTTTTCTTGTTTTCGAGTGCCATCTGCCAGGCAACGGAAGTCTCCACTGCATCTGCCGGACGCAAGGCCAGTAAACTCTGTTCTCCCGAATGGTTCTTGATTTTCTCCAATAAACGAATCTGCGCTTCCTGCTCGATTGGCTGGTGGGTTGGACCGTCTTCGCCTACGCGGAAGGAATCGTGCGTCCAGACATATTTTACCGGAAGTTCCTGAATCGCTGCCAGACGAATGGCCGGCTTCATATAATCTGAAAATACGAAAAAGGTTGCCACAACCGGAAT
>CBFGNY010000376.1:0-2109 GCA_965650235.1 uncultured Flavobacterium sp.
TTTTAAGACCATATCGTCTGCCTAATTCCCTGTAACCATTGGAATCAAAATGGGCGTTGTCAAATCCGGTGCAGCCTTCCGAAGAAATAATATGTGCCGACGGAATAGTATCTGGTAACTTTCGTATAATTGGATTCATTTTTGAACAACAATTGCCATCGGCAGCTAATAATTCACCTGCTAAAAGCGGAACCGAATTGGCATTTAACGAAAGATCGGTCAACATATCTCCATAAATTTTCTTTACATACGACGGCCATTGCTCCTGTCCCGCATTTGTTTCTCCCTGGTGTAAAAGAATCCCTTTAATAACGCCATCTTTTTGAGCTAATTTGGCCAAACCGACAAGATATTGATAAGGATTCCCATCGTAAGATGCTACCAGCGAGGTAAACCAACTCTCTTTGTAGGTCGAATCGAAATCCTTATAAATATCTTTGTCGAACAGCCTGATGTCACAGCCTGCAACAGAAACGTTGATAATCCCCACTGTAATATTATCCGGAAGATTGGCAACCAAAGTTCTTCCGAAATAATCTGCTGGCGACAACCCTGAATTACATTGACAGGTAGGTGGAACAGCTGGAACCCATACTGCCTTTTTTCTGTTCAGGTTTGGGCAATCCTGTGCCTGAAATACTTTGAACCGATCATTTATTGTCTTGTCCTGACTCTCTATTGGAGCCGCGCCCTGCATGTTCGATTGCCCAAAACAGATAAAGATGTAAAAATTGCGATCTTGTGCATAAGCTCCCGTATTAAAAACAAGTAAGCTTACAACAGTAAAAATTAAAATATTTAGTCTTTTCATATTATTAAGTTCATTATTAAACAACACATCAAACTGAGATTAAAAACAACCCCGTAGGAATTAATCTATTACTTTGACATAAGCAACTTTGTATTATATTCAAGAGGTAGTAACTAGATATTTGGATGTAAAATTACCTTTATTAAAAAAAAGATACTGGATGAAATGTATTCAATACATGCCTAATTTGTGTTATTTTATCTTTTAAAAAAAAAGCAGCAACAATTTTTAGGTAATTAGTTGTAAATATTTCCTAATTAATATACAATTCAACTAGTAATACCGTCTTACTTTTGATTTTACTGGAATAAAAAAGTGTCGTCTCTTCGAGTGATTTTTAATAGTAATGTGATAGTTTTACTATTAAAAATTGTATCGAAAAGTTTTCAATGTTGGAGTTCTCGATATCTGCCTGTGGCAGACAGGCATTTTATTAAAAAAACTGTCGCATTCCCATTCACTTTGACGTGGCTTTAGAGCCAATTTGGACATCGCCTTGTCATGGTCAAAATCAGCAACGGTATCCATAATCATGAAAAGCTTTGTTCCCAAAAGATAGATTTTATAAACTATTTTGCTTAAAACTATAACAATCTTCCATTTTATATACTAGACCATCAATCAAATTTGATGGATAATTTTCTCGTTTATCTTTATTACGGAAATTTAAAATTCCTTTCCATAAAAACCAACACTTGTTGGTAATAACCGCTAACGGCTTGGTTAACTTCAGATTTCATCAGTATGTTCGAAGGAATTCTCTAACACAATCATTCGGTACTCTTTTCTTCTTGAATTAGAAGAGTATTCCATTTTTATTTATTTTTAATGGATTGTATATAAGGCTCCACAACTCGTGAACAGTCTTATTTGGGTTTGGAATGACATTATTTTAAAAAAGCTGCGTGTAATTTACACGCAGCTTTTTTTATTTCTAATCAATAATTGAATTGTTATTTTTTAATAATCTTAAATGATTTTGAATCCTTTACATCTGCACCTTCAACTTTAACGACATACACTCCTGATTTCAATGAAGATCCCATTGACAACTGGTTTGAAGATGATTTTGCTGTTGCTACTTTTCTTCCCAAAACATCAAAAACGCTCACTTGAAGCGGTCCTTCTGAATTTGTTGCGTCAACTTTAAATTCGCTGGTAAATGGATTTGGATAAACCTTAATTGAATTGTCGGTTAATTCGTTCGATTCAGTCCCCAAACTTGCTGTCCCAGTTATTATAAAATTATCTAAAATAAGATTCTGATCCGACGCTAAAGCAGGAGGATTTATTCTGAG
>CBFGNY010000377.1:0-2086 GCA_965650235.1 uncultured Flavobacterium sp.
AAATGATGAAATTGCCTGGAACATGGGATACAGAAATATTAAATTCTATCCGGATGCTACTTCTACTAGCCGTAACCAAAATAATGACGTGCCTTTTTTACGCTATTCAGATATATTGTTAATGAAAGCCGAAGCAATTTTACGAGGAGGTGGTGAAACGTTAGGACAATCTCCTGTAGTATTGGTAAATATGGTTCGTTCAAATCGTACAACTTCTGCTGCTTTGGGCAGCGTAACGCTCGAAGAGCTTTACAAAGAAAGAAGCCGTGAATTTGCTTGGGAAGCCTGGCACAGAAATGATATGATTCGATTTGGAAAATATGAAGGGCAATGGGGATATAAAACAAACGCTGATACTTACCGTCGTGTTTTTCCAATTCCTACAAATGCAAGGGTTTTAAATCCTGCATTAACGCAGAATGACGGATATCCAAATTAAAAATAAATACCAAAAACAATTTTTTTAATTCCTAAAAGGAGAAGAAAATCAAAATTCTTCTCCTTTTTATTAAAACTTGATTTTTAAGCTGATTCAAGAATCACGTAGTCAAATTTTGAATGTAATGTGTTTTTTTAGATGCTTAGCCAATTCAGCATAAATAATATTACTGCCCTGCCAATACAATAGAATAGATGAGACTAGATAAGATTTATAAAATCGGACGCATTGGAATAAGTTTAGCTCTTGTTTTTTTAGTGTCATGCAAAGCCGAAAAAAATACTGTTTTCAAAAAGAAGGAATTAGTAGATAGTGTCTATCCCTGGCTTGATACCGAAAATTCACGCTGGTTTTTCTTTTCATCTGCAAGTCGTCCATTTGGTATGGTGAATTTAAGTCCCGATACAGAAATTAAGGGTGACTGGGGTGGCGGATACAAATATACTACAGACACCATAAAAGGTTTTAGTCATATTCATGAATGGCAAATGTCCGGGCTTTCGGTTATGCCGGTAACGATTACAAAGGAAAAGAGCGAAAATATCTTTTCAGATTTTTATTCTCAATTTAGTCATGAATCTGAACAAATATTTCCGGGTTATCATTCTGTGTTACTCAACAGGTATCAGATAAAAGCGGAACTAACCAGCACAAAAAGAGTAGGATTTCATCAATATACTTTTCCGGTAAATGCCCAGAAAGCAATACTTTTTAATCTAAATACCATCCTTGGACCTTGTGAAAATACAAATGGTAAATTAGAAAAAAACAATGATTATGAACTTTCAGGATCACTAGTATTAAGTACTAACTTTAGACGGCCAAAACCATTGACGGTATTTTTTAAAATTAAATTCAATGAGCTTGTAACATCAATAGAACAAAATAAAGCTACAGGTAATTATTTGGTCAATTTTGGTAAAAACGATAAAAAGATACTGATGAAAGCGGGTATTTCGTACACATCTGTTGAGAATGCTGCTACTAATATTCAGGAAGAATTACCTCATTGGGATTTTGAAAAGATTGTTGCCGATTCAAGAAGTGAATGGAATAATTTATTAGGCAGAATCAAAATTGAAGGCGGAACAGAAACTGACCAAAGACGATTTTACACGGATCTCTGGCACGCTTTGCAGGGACGAAAAATGATTAGTGACGCAAATGGCGCCTATCCTGATAATACTGGAGAAAAGTTCAGAATTGGACAATTACCGTTGAATGCTGATGGAAAACCTAAATTTAATCACTACAATTCAGATGCATTTTGGGGAGCACAATGGACAATCAACACGCTTTGGGGGCTTGTTTATCCTGAAATTATGGATGAGTTTGTACACTCTTTAATGCAATATTATAAAGATGGCGGAATGATTCCGCGTGGTCCTTCGGGGGGGAATGATACCTATGTTATGACAGGTGCATCAACGACACCTTTTATTGTAACTGCTATTCAAAAAGGAATTATAAAAGACGATTTAGAAGCCATTTATTTAGCATTGAAAAAAAATCACATGACAAACGGTATTATGGGAAAAGCGGGATATGAGCATAATACAACTATTGGAGGCGGATTAAAATATTATCTGGAAAAAGGATTTGTTCCATATCCACTTCCGGATGGCAATTTTGGAAGTCACCAGGACG
>CBFGNY010000378.1:0-2060 GCA_965650235.1 uncultured Flavobacterium sp.
TATCATCCATACCGCGCTGCTGAAAAGTCCTTGATTTTTTCATATCATCCAGAACGATACTATGGCTTATCCCTTTTACGTGGAGACCTACCGCACTGCCATGAAGATCAATAGAGGAGAGTTCCGTGATGATGCCTTTGCTCATCAGCTTGATTCCGGTAAGGCTCTTGAAGGTAAAGATCACCTCGTCACCCAAATAATCTCTTATGGCTTTTGCCTGATCTGCCGGATTTATAATGGCCTTGCCTGTATATTGCCAGACAAATGAAAAATGATGATGATCGGCCATCTTTTGGGAGAGTTCCAAATCATGATAAACAACATTTTGGGTAAAACTTCCTATTGTGATATGAACCTGGTCGGAGAAATGTGGCATAATAAAATACTCTTTTAGTTAATCAATAAAAATTTAATCTAAAGCAATCCAGTTATTCGAAAATTTCGCATCTCCAAAAGTTAATTCCTTGACTACCAATTCCATTGTTATTTTCATTGGAACTTCTGTTGTGCTTGTAAATTGTTCTTCATAACCAATACAAAATGCTTTGACAAATTTCAATTCTTTCATTTTACTCAGGGCATCTCGTCTGTAAAAAATAATTTTGCCGTCTTTGGTTAAATCACCATTTAGCATCCAGGCTAAAAAATGACTATTTTGAGTTGCTTCGATTATCATTTTTATAACCCCTCCTTTAGCATTTCCTGTAGGTTTACTTGTATTATCAATTTCCTGCTTAAAACTAATATTAAATTCAAGCACATTATACTCTTCTCCGTCTATATGTAATTTGGATAAAAAACTCATCTGTAAATTTATTAGGTTATTAAAAAAGCAGCATTAAAACTTAATACCAACTTTAAAAGATTTAGACATTTTAAAAAATTAAACAAAAAAGGAAGTCCTGTTAACGGACTCCCTTTAATAGTTTTTAAGCTCAATTAGTTTGACAAAGTCCTAAGATTAAACCCAGGCATTATCAAACTCACCTCCACCCATCGAAATTTTTCGAGCAGAAATCATAAAAGTCTCCGTTAAAGGAGTGGCACTGTTATGATCAAAGTTTTCTTTGTACTTAACCATGTAAGCCTCTGTAAACTTCAGCTCTTTTAAAGTAGCATTCGAATCACGTTTGATGAATTTAACTGACCCATCTTTTCTTTCGAAATTATTGGTCATCCATTCAAACAATTCAGTACTTCCTGTTGACTCTACTTCGAGCATGATTCTACCCCCACGTGTAACCGTAGATGGACGCCCTGAAGCATCTGTTTCCTGAGCTAAATCATAACTCACATTTAATACTTTGTAATCCTTTCCGGCTACTGATAACGATGTTAAAAACGACATAATAAAAATTTTTTAATTATTAATTTATTTATTCATGTGGCAAATATATAAAATATTTCTTATAATTATATAACTTTTAATAAAATTTTATTTACATGAATAATTATTTATATGACAATGGTCCTACAAAAAAATATCCCTTGAAATCAAAACTCCTGTTAGTACTTTTTATAGTTGCATCAATAATAATATCGACACGTTTTTTTGCCCTGCTTACATTATCCACAAAAAACATTTCCTCAGATAATTCAACCCTTAGCTCATTAAGCTTAATTCTGAGTTCATGAAAAAGTAAAGACTGTTTCATAGTTTTCGAAATTATCTCTTTTAAGGTGTTTTCATTCATCAGCAAATCAAAGTCTATTTCCCAGATTTTAGAACCGAACGTTTCATCAAATTTGCACTCTCCAAATGTTGTAGTCGCTAATAAAATTATCTGCTGGGCGATAGAATGCTCAATAGATGTTTTTTCTAATTCTTTTTTCTGAATAATGGCATTAAAGTCAATGGGCAATTTATAGAAAGCTCCTTTCATTTGTTCTTTTTAAATATAAATTATCCTATCTGTTTTTCCATCACCTTTTGTTTCTATGGCCTTTGAAACATTTTTTCTCTTAATAATATTTAGAATTACTTTTGGAGTAAGTTTTAAAAATTTCTCACGATACAAAATATCACCTATAAAACGCTTGCCCTTATTTTCATCTACAAT
>CBFGNY010000379.1:0-2058 GCA_965650235.1 uncultured Flavobacterium sp.
AATAATTTAACTGAAAATGACTCACTGAACTACTTTACCTATCATTACATCTATTTAGGAGGAGGAGTTGCTACAGGTGATATCAATAATGATGGGCTTGCAGATATCTTTTTTACAGGAAATCAGGTCTCAAATAAATTGTATTTAAACAAAGGGAACCTAAAATTTGAAGATATCACAGAAAAGGCAGGTGTTGCAGGCGATGACCGCTGGTACAATGGAGTCACTATGGCCGATGTAAACGGAGATGGTTTTTTAGATATTTATTGTAGTGTAAGTGGGAAATTTGGACCAAAAAACAACCAATTGTATATCAATAATGGCAACGGCACCTTTACAGAAAAAGCTAAGGAATATGGCATTGATGATATTGGAGATAGCATACAAGGAACATTCTTTGATTACGATAAGGATGGGGATTTAGATTTATTTGTGGCCAATTACCCCCCTACTAAATTTAATTCCCCAACATTTGCTTATACACAACTGATGCTAAATGTAAAGAATAATGAATCAGGTCATTTATATCGAAATGATGGCAATCATTTCACTAATGTTACCGAAGAAGCAGGTGTAAAGGCATATGGACTGTCATTAAGTGCAACAATTGGTGATTTAAACAATGACAGCTGGCCTGATATTTATGTTTCTAATGATTTCAATTCACCTGATTTTATGTACATCAACAATCAGGATGGTACTTTTAAGGAAGTGGTAAAACAGGCCACATCCCATAATTCTTTCTACGGAATGGGTGTCGATATTTCTGATTTTAACAATGATGGAAATTTAGATGTTTTTCAGGTAGACATGGATGCGAAGGACAATCGTCGTAAAAAAGCAAATATGTCCAGTATGAATCCACAGCTTTTTTGGGATGTCGTTGATGCCGGTTTTAATTACCAGTATATGCACAACTGCATGCAGCTGAATACAGGAGTTAATGAAAACGGAATACCGCATTTTGGCAACATATCCCGTATTACAGGAACCTCATCTACAGACTGGAGCTGGGGACCTTTATTCGCAGATTTTGATAATGACGGGAATAAGGATTTGTTTGTAAGCAATGGTACCAGAAGAGAGATTAATAATAACGATTTTTTTAACAGCTTTGAATCCCTGGCTGAACGGCCCAAAGACCTGCTCGCTAAATCAAAAGAAATTCCATCAGAGAAAATTGATAATTTCATGTTTCAAAATAAAGGCAATTTAAATTTTGAACAAGCAAATAAAAAATGGGGAATTGAGTATAAAGGCTTTTCAAATGGTGTGGCCTACGCCGATTTAGACAACGATGGCGACTTGGATTTGGTTGTCAATAATATCGATGATTATGCCTCTGTTTTTGAAAATTCAAGTGCTAAAATCAATAATTATATCAAGGTAAATTTTAAAGGAAACTCTAAAAACACTTTTGGATTGGGGAATCGCGTGTATATAAAAACAAAAAAAGGAACCCAGATGCAGGAACTTACCTTGACAAGAGGTTTTCAGTCTTCAGTAGCTCCTGAACTACATTTTGGCTTAGCAAAAGACAAAACTATCGACGAGGTAAAAGTAGTCTGGACAAATGGCAAGGTGCAAAAGTTATACAATGTCAAAGCAAATCAAACGCTAAACTTTAAGGAGCAGGATGCAAAAGAAGAAACTCCAGCTAAAACAATTGCTAAAAATGCTCTTTTTACTACAGAAAACGGAGTTTTTCCAGTTTTTAAACACGAAGAAAACAAATACAACGATTTTAAAGATCAGGTTCTGCTGCCTCATAAAATGTCTACTTTTGGACCTTGCATTTCTGTAGGTGATCTAAATAAAGACGGTCTTGATGATTATTTTATTGGAGGTGCTGCGACCTATTCCGGAAAAATATTTTTGCAGACAGCAAAAGGTTTTACAGAAAAAAACAGTGCGGCTTTTGAGGAAGATAAATTTAGCGAAGATTCCGGAGCATTGATTTTTGATGCGGATAATGACGGAGATAATGACTTATATGTTGTGAGTTGCGGTTATGAATTTTTGATTAACGACCAAAAATTACAAGATCGTTTATACCTC
>CBFGNY010000380.1:0-2042 GCA_965650235.1 uncultured Flavobacterium sp.
TAAGAAGCTTGTGGTGTGTATCCAATAAATGCCGGTACAGCTGTAGCAACTGCTACTACTGAATTTGGAAAGGCATTTAATTCCTGAATATACACACCAGGGGTTTGGATGGTAGATAAATTCATTGATTTAAATTTTTAATGTTCATTTTTATTTGTTTTTTATAGGTAGATATACATTGGTGATGAAACCTGATTGTCTTTGCTGTTTTCGACTATTCCTATTTGCGAAACATCAGGAACAGGCAGTCCTTTAATAATTATTTTGTTTTTTGAATTGGCTTGCCCTGATTCATTTGGCGTACTTTTATTGATTAAATCGAATTTGTATCTGGGTTTTTCACTCAGAAGAATATGAGTATTGTTTGATGTAAAAAGAAGCGCCTTTTCTCCCGTTTGAAGCGTTACCTGCTGCGGACCGTCAAATTGAATATTCTCTTTTTCTGTAATCGCCGGATTGGGTAACGGAATATCATTTTTATTAATGAAATAGTATTGCCATTGCGTTGCCCTGGCCTTAAAATTTATTTTGAATTGAAGCGGAGTAGCGCGATTTTGATTTTTTAGAAGATCAGTAAAATAAATTTTTAAGTTTCCAAAAAAAGGCGCCATTGTTTTTGTTTCTAATGTTGGATTGAGCGTTACAGTGCCGTTATTGATTTGGTTTTTATTATCCTGACTTGCGTATGTGATTTCGCCTAACCAGTTAACAGGCAATGCTGTAAAAAGAATAAAATTCGGATTACTGCATTTGATGTTGAATTCAAAATAATCCTGTGTTGAGGTTTTCGAAATATAATCAAGCAGATTTGATAATGTTGAGGTTGTACTGCTGAACAGATCAAATCCGTTAGAGACAGTATTGATTCTGAAACCGAATTTCTTTAGTATTTTTTCCGTTTTATTGTTAGGAATAAAATGCAGGCAATTGCACTTATGGTTATCAAAATAAGTATGATACACCGCTGTAGTAAATAGTTTTATGTAATTGCTTTGTATCATGTCGTTACAGCATTATTTGTATTGGTTACGGCTGGTATGATTCCGATAGTTTCATTGGCCTGAACTTTTACAAGTTTCATTTTATAGATGATTGAAGGCTGGTATTTTGCGCCCATTGCGGTCCATAAACTGTGCATTTGATGATATGAAATCTTCTCATACTCAAATTCCAGTTTTGACAAACCCTCAGGAATAGAAGAAGAGGTGGAAGCATCCAGATAATTATTAATCTGAAAAAAATAAATAATCGCATCCAGAAATTTTAAGGATTCAGTATAATCATCAAAATTGCTGCTGATCAGAATGTCCAGATTGTATCTTTCGACAGGATTAAAACTGGAGTAGTTTCCGCTTTCTAATTGCCTGTTTTTAACATAAAAAGGCTGATTGGTTTCTTTCTCTACATTAATTAAGGACAAAACCACTTTGTTTTGGTTCATTTTAGGAAAAGAACCATTAACGTCAACAAGATAATTTAAGACAATTTTTTCCTCGTCCAGCCCAAAACGGTTTTTTAAAAACTGTCCCAGTAATTTATTCGTAAACTGAAGTGATTGATTGATCATTTTAATGCGATTTAAATTATCCAATAAACAGATTGTCAATGGCAATGGTAAAATTACTTTAGAATTGAATCTTGATAAGATTTTTAGAATGTACTTTTCGTATACATAATTGGAAATTTTTGATGTTGCGTATACAAAATGTAGACAAGAATATTTTTTAATAAAAAGAAAGGATTTATTCATTATGGATTATCGATTATAAGTCGATTTCAAAAAAGGTTATTTTTAATGGTTTTTAGTTTTATTGCGCATAAAATGAGTATGTTACAAAATAAAAAAATGATTCAGTTATACAAAAGTGCAAATGAATCAATTAAACTATTAAGTGTTGAAATTTGAAGTTTTTTAAGAAACGCTTCTCAAATACGAAATGATATCCTGTTCTTTCTCCAGTGTCAGTTTCTTTTTCAGGCGGTATTTGTGAGTTCGCACGCTTTCCTGATTGATTCCAAGAAGATTGGTAATATCATTATTG
>CBFGNY010000381.1:0-2027 GCA_965650235.1 uncultured Flavobacterium sp.
AATTCTCAAGCCTTGTATATCATTAAATATTGCATTATATTGGCATGTATACAGTATATCATCTGCTTGGCGCCAGAGTGGTACCGATTTTTTTTTCTACTGAACCCCATATCATAGATTTAGAACTTAAGAAGATTATGCTGGCACAGTTATCATTGGCGTTTATATTTACGACAATTACAAGCGTTGTCTCATCAAACGTGCTTGGCTTTCATTTACTGCCTACTTTGCTCGGCTCTTGCGATAATGTATACACTGTGGAAAATGGTGATACGGCAGAGAGGATAGCTGTTGATCATGGCATTACATTGGACCAGCTATTGATGAAAAATAGAAATATCTTTAATCCAGATATTCTTTTCATTGGTCAGGTAAATTAACAACACAAACTGAATTTACCTAACATCTATCTGTTTTTAGCGATTATGCGTCTCATCAAATCTCTATAACCCAAACTGTAGCATGGAATACCGTATCCAATCCGGCGACATCTGCTACAATTTAGCCAAACAGCACAAGATATCTTTACAAGACTTTACCACTACATATAATCCTGGAATAAATTGTGATAAACTCACTATCGGATCAAGTGTCTGTATTTCCATGTTCCCTCAAGAAGAAAGCAGTCAAATAGTAATCACACCATCCGGCGATGCTTTAACAAATACCGAAAAAATACCAATGGGAACATGCCTAGGAAACTATACAATCGTAGCAGGTGATAATTGCTATGAAATTGCATTAAAAAATGGGATGACCACATTTGACTTTTTGAGTTTAAATCCAGTCTTGTGTTGTACTACTTTAAGAGTTGGCTCGAAAGTTTGTACCTCTGGTACTCCGTATTCAGCTCAACAATTGGGTGAGATTAGACAAGTTTTAGATGCTTCCTGTGACCCATTACCAGAGAACGAAGAGGCAACTGCAACTTTAGGTGAAGAAGCATCTACTACCACAACTACAACCGCCAAGCCTGCCTCAGCCAATGCAAAATCCAATCTAAAGCCAACGCGAAAACCCGAGCCAGCAATCTCTGGATCCGCATTAGACGCTTTCAAAGCCCATAACTGGTGTCGAAACAAAGCAAATGTACCTGATATCGGATGGAGTCCAAATTTAGCAAGTGCAGCATCACTGTACGCCCAAATTCTAGCATCTAGAGGATGCGCATTACAACATTCTTCGGGGACCGGACAAGGCGAAAACTTGTACATGTCAAGTGCAAGCGAAAATGGTGGTGCGTCAGCTGTTCATGCTTGGTGTGCTGAAGGGTTAACTATTAATGAATATAATCATCATTCCCAAGTTGCCTGGAAGGAAAGTAAGCAGGTCGGATGTGCTCAAGCTACTGGGACTGGTGGTTGCACAGTTGTTGTTTGTAGATACTTTCCGCCTGGGAATGTGATTGGTAGTCAGTATTATTCTTAGATTTAGGAATGCTTTTTTATTATGTATGTAAAATCGACTCAGCTTTATACTATTGCTTTCTAAAACTATGTTTTTTCTCTACCATTGAATCGGATCAGGGAAAAACTCTTGAACCAAATCCATATAATACTTCCTCAACACCTCATCATTTTCATCCACAGGTTCGTTCTGTCGAGTGATAAAAAAGTTTAATAATAATATATAAATTATAGTTCGTAAAATATATATGATATAATGAGACAATTTTCAATTTCAAATATAAAAGATTCTGATGTTATCTGTGTATTTGGGGATAACCGATAAATAATTCCAACAAATTTACATCCAACCAACTGATTTTGCACATGTACTGTATACTGCAATAATAGCAATAACAGTTGTATATTTAAAGGCGATAATAATATTTAACAATGTATCAAGGATATTATCAATAATATTGATATAAAGCTGATGGCCTGCTACAAATGGTATATATCCTTACAACTATTACAATTTCTACCTTTCAAACTCGGACGTGTGGCTGGCTGCTGCAAAAAACACTAATATCGCAATTATCGCAAAATATAATACACTTTTTCTATATTTCTCAACGTCAACGT
>CBFGNY010000382.1:0-2022 GCA_965650235.1 uncultured Flavobacterium sp.
CCAGCCACACGTCGGAGTTTGAAAAGTAGAAATTGTAATAGTTGTAAGGATATTCTTCAAAAATAGATATATTTCATTGATTTTACGTCTGTTACACTGCTTTGAGCACTTGAGCACTTTGAGCACTGCTCAATCGACCAGGATTATTTTTATAAAAGTTTAATGATTTTTAATATTTTATTCAAAAAATCAAATGGAGTTATATGTAAATTTTAAATATATATTTTTCATTTAGTTTATTATATTTTTTGTCTTCACACCATTATATTCACGCTCAACTTCAATCCATTCATCATTCATTGTTTAGTAGGGGTACCCCTAAGATTCAATTAAAAGTTTAAAGCAAATAGTTGACATATCGAGAAAAATTCCTGGTCGATTGAGCAGTGCTGTCACTCTTTTGGAAATATCAGTAGTATTAACAGCTTCATTTAGAGCATTTTCATAAGTTACAGGAACAATTTCATAGTTAGGAGACTAGCTAATAAATTTCGGGTGCTCCTAAAAGTTTGAAAAATAATGAACTCAAAATTTATTTAATATTACTACTGGAAGAATCAGCAGTCACAACAATTTCTGTGGCGGGAAAATTGACAAAATAAAAGCCTTGTAAAAGCCTGCTGCATTTGTCATATAAAATATTATTTTTTCTTTTTTTCCCAAAAAATATTTAATGAATCTGAATACATCTGTCTTGCTTCTCTCACCAATGGTAAATAAAGGGGTTGAGTATGTCTAACAAATAATAACATCGAGAGCAGAATAATAATATATATTACTAAGTTGTAAATTTAGCAACAAACGACGGCTACTTTTTTTACAGTTTTGTAAAAAAAAACGATGAACAAATAATATTAAGCGGATATTTCTATGTAAAAATCAATGAGAAAAATTGTAATAAATAATGTAACAAAAAATTGGGAAGCTTTTTCCTGCGAGATTACTGGGTCAATTTATATCCATAACTACGTGACTCTGAATTTTATTTCACAATCTTATCCATAACGATTTCATTTGTATCCATAACGGACGAACTTTTACAATAACGCTCGCTGTCCATAACGGTCGGAGTAACGGAGTCTATGGTTCTAGTTGGACGGACGCCGACAGCACCACCATTTATTTAATAATAAAAGAAAAGCGGACTTTTTACGCAGTTTGGGATTTTTGGGAGGTTAAAAGATGAGGATTGAGGAAGGAAGAAGATCAAAAGATTGAAGAAGGAAGTAAAAGAGAAGGAATTGTGTTGAGGATTGATTTTTTATTTTTGTTAAAGAATGCGTAGTTTGAGTTAATTAGTCTTACGTCTCTAATAAACACCACCATCATTTTAAAAAAAAAAAAGAAAAAAAAATTCAGAAAATAAACGCGTTTGAGAGTGCGTTTAATTTCTGAAATTTATTTTCTAAATCGTGCCTCTGCTACGTGCGGGTAGGGACTTACCATACCTGCTAACAATATGGTAGCAATATGCTAAGGATATGGTGGTTAAGGATGGATATCCCTCACGATATTTTACATCACGGCCTTCTAGATTTTTACAATCGTATTTTTACAGACGAGGCGGTGTTTGAATTTTGTATATAAGAAGGATTTTTACAATCAAATGTATTTAAATACTCAATTTACATTTTTCCCAACACTGCAAGAATAGATTCCCGAAGACCCAACTGCACAATCCCTACTTCTTTCAACTTCTCGTCAGTCAATCGTGGAAGATGAAAGATGAGTAATTCTTGTTCCTCAAAGCAATTTCGAATCCGACCCACTTGATCCTGATTTAGACCCGTAGACATCAGTGCGGAGTAGAAATCGTCCATAGTTGCAAATGACACAACAGGATTTGAAACTACTAAATGGTTAGAAAAAGTTCCTTTAAATAAATAGATGTTTAAACCTTGTTCGTCAACTCTTTGTCGTTTGTTACTGATTGAGAGTGAAGCAAAATCTCCAGCCAATTGTTTGGCAAGGTAAAAGTCGCCGATCTTCTCTGCCATTTGTACTAAAAGTCCAACAGATTCT
>CBFGNY010000383.1:0-1995 GCA_965650235.1 uncultured Flavobacterium sp.
TTTTATTGATTTGAAATTAGATGGTGTTTATAAAACCAAAGAGGAAACTATTTACCGCTATCATGCTTTGTACACAAAAAAATAGCTAATAAAGAACTTCGTGTTTTTGTAAATGAGGAAAATTTGGTTTCTGCCATAAAATCAATGGATTGGGATGAAAAATTTGACTCCAAAATAATAGAATAATACCTAAAAGCATATGAATTTTAAATTATCCTTCTTTTTGTTTCTTTTGATTTCATCATTTGCCAATGCGCAGCAAACAATAAGCATTAAAGGATCAAAACCATTTCCTGCAACTGAAAATTATACTTTTATTTGTGAAAAATATATTCTTACAGGAGAAGTTGATGTTCAGATTGCAAAAACTGATAAAGGCGGGATTTTAAAATTGACAATCGCTACGGCAAATGATAAGGCGAGAATTTCAGGAGGCGTTTATGTTGATTTAGTCAATGCTGATGTAATTGCCTGCACAGATAAAAACACTAAAGAAACTGAAGAAGGAAGAACTACTTCTTATTATTATTTTACACCAGCTGAGTTTTTAAAATTAAAAAAAACCGATATTCATGCAATTAGATTTATAATTACGGATAGTTCTAATACATTTGGAAATCAAACCGGATATTTTACAGCAATAAACAGAAAAAATTATTTTTCGACAGCTTTTGACAAATCTAAAAAAACTTTTGATACAGCTGCTTCAATTAGTCTTCTATAAAGATTATTTAAACCAAAAATAATCTTACTTTTATAGTCTAATTTTTTTAAAATGAATCCTAACGAGAATTTAATAGCTAAGTTTTATACTGCTTTTGCTAATGCTGACGTCAAAACGATGAATGAATGCTATCATCCTAAAATTCATTTTGTAGATCCTGCTTTTGGCCTTTTGAAAGAGAATCAGGTTTCTAAAATGTGGGAAATGCTTATTTCAAAAAGCAAAGGAAATATCAAAATTGAATTCTCAGATATAAAAGCTGATGAATTTTCAGGATCTGCACGTTGGATAGCTACTTATAACTTTAGCAAAACTAACAGAAAAGTAACCAATAGAGTTTCTGCTGAATTTCTTTTTCAGGATGGATTGATTATTAAACACACCGATAATTTTGATGTCTGGAAATGGTCGAAACAAGCTTTCGGAATTACAGGATATTTATTAGGCTGGACAGGCTTTTTTCAGAATAAAATAAAACAACAAGCTTTGCTTTCACTTAAGAAGTTTCAAATGTCTAAATAAAATTATACTTTAATATAAAAAATAATCCCGCCCATAACAGGCGGGATTATTTTTATACTCTAAAATTTAAATTTAATGTCCTATATTTTCTAACTCTTTTGGATCATGTTTGTGCTTAAACAAAATTGCAAAAGCAATTGCAATAATTAAAGCATAAGCTGCGAAAGATAACCAGATCATGTGCCAGTCTTTCATTAAAATTGGATTTGTGAAAATTCCATCCGAAGAAATTGAATTTCCTTGTGATTTTACAAAATCCAGCATTTTTGAATTTGAAGTATCTGTCTGTAAAAATGTTGCAAGTTCTGTAGTATTGGAAAAAGACTTTGTGAAATATTTATCAATAGCCCATCCTGATGTCAAACTTCCCAAAACCGCTCCTACTCCATTAGTCATCATCATAAACAGTCCTTGTGCCGAAGAACGAATTTTTGAATCAGTATTGCTTTCTACAAAAAGGGAACCTGAAATATTGAAAAAATCAAATGCCATTCCGTAAACGATACAAGACAAAATTATCATCCATAAGCCTGTTACAGGATCTCCAAAAGCAAATAATCCAAAGCGCAAAACCCACGCCAGCATACTAATCAACATTACTTGCTTAATTCCAAAACGTCTTAAAAAGAATGGAATTGCCAAAATAAATAAAGTTTCAGAAACTTGCGATATCGACATAATAATTGTCGAATATTCAATTACAAAGGAATCAGCATATTTTGGAAAATGCTTAAACTCATCCAAAAAAA
>CBFGNY010000384.1:0-1980 GCA_965650235.1 uncultured Flavobacterium sp.
CCAAATCGTAAAAAAATGAGCTAATAACATTTCCTCACGAGGATTTTCAATCGTTTTTACAAAATGAGAATAACGTACTGAAACCAAATCATCTTCGGCTATTATATGACTAATTCTAACTTTTGAGCGTACATAAGCACGGCTCAATTCATTAGCCATGTTTATTATCGAATCGTAATCCATATGGATTAATCCTTTACTGCTATTCCAGTCAATTGTAACATCTGGATGCAGATAGGTTTTAAAAATTTCACTATCAATCAAGGCATCCGATTTATAAAATTTCTGAACAAATTCTTTGATAGACATAGTTATTTTAATTTACTTAGAATTTCAGGAATTTTTTTGATATTAGCTAATTGCTTCAACTTTTCTCTTGATTCTTCGATTGGGGTTCCAAAATAAGATTTTCCGCCTTCAACCGATTTAGTAACGCCTGTCTGTCCCATAATAACAGCCTTCGCTCCTATTGTAATTCCGCTTGTTGTGCCAACTTGTCCCCAAATAGTTACTTCATCCTCAATAATAACACAACCGGCAATACCGGTTTGAGAAGCAATTAAACATTTTTTCCCTATTACAGAATCATGTCCAACATGTACCTGATTGTCAATTTTTGTTCCTTCGCCAATTGTCGTATCGCCTGTTACACCTTTGTCAATCGTACAAAGAGCACCAATGCCAACATTGTTTTCAATTACAACTCTTCCACCGGAAATTAACTGATCAAAACCATCAGGACGTTTTTTGTAATAAAAAGCATCAGCTCCTAAAATAGTTCCGGCATGAATAATTACATTATCACCAATCACGGTATGATCATATATGGAAACATTAGAATGAATCAAACAATTTTTACCAATTGTAACGTGGTTACCAATAAAAGAATTCGGCTGAATAACGGTTCCTTCTCCAATTTTTGCAGATTCAGAAATAGCTGCATTGGCAGATTGAAAGGGTTTGAAATGTTTGGTTAGGGTATTAAAATCTCTAAAAGGGTCATCAGAAATTAAAAGTACTTTGCCTTCAGGGCAGTCTACTTTTTTATTAATTAAAACAATTGTAGCTGCAGATTGTAAAGCCTTGTCGTAATATTTTGGATGGTCAACAAAAACTATATCTCCGGGCTCAACGACATGTATTTCGTTCATGCCTAAAACCTCAAAGTTTTTGTCACCAATAAATTCGCAATTAAGCAAATTTGCAATTTCTTGTAAAGAGTGAACTTTTGGAAATTTCATATTTTATACTTAGAAAATTTGTCAATCAGAGAATGTGTCAATTAGAAAATGTGTCAATTAGAAAATAAAAATTATTCAATTCTGTATATGCATCAATTTTCTAATTGACTCATTGACAAATTATCCAATTAAAAATTACTCTTTTACACGCTCCATGTAAGAACCTGAAGCAGTATCTATTTTAATTTTGTCTCCTTCATTGATAAATAAAGGTACGTTTACAGATGCTCCTGTTTCTACTGTAGCAGATTTTGTAGCATTTGTTGCTGTATTTCCTTTTACTCCAGGTTCAGCGTAAGTTACCTCTAAAACAATTGAAGCAGGCATATCAACTGATAAAGGCAAATCAGTTTCTGTATTAACCTGAACCATTACATTCGTTCCTTCTTTTAATAACCCAGGAGCATCTAAAATACTTTTATTTAATGAAATTTGCTCAAAAGTTTCAGCATTCATGAAGTGAAATTCTTCTCCTTCAGCATATAAAAACTGATACGTATGTGTTTCAACACGTACATCTTCAATTTTGTGTCCGGCAGAAAATGTATTATCCAATACTTTTCCTGTTGTTAAGCTTTTTAATTTTGTTCTTACGAAAGCGGGTCCCTTCCCTGGTTTTACGTGAAGAAATTCAATAATTTTATAAATATCGTGATTGTATTTGATACATAATCCGTTTCTAATATCTGAAGTAGATGCCATTTTTTATTTTTGATTTAATAATGTAGATTTTAGATTA
>CBFGNY010000385.1:0-1980 GCA_965650235.1 uncultured Flavobacterium sp.
CAAAAAGTAACCGGAACTTATTTCTATAAAAAAGATCACACACATACCTCTGCGAAAGGGGCTGTTTTAGCAGCTTCTTTAATTATCAATGAACTGAAGGCAAGTAAAAATTCCTTAAAAAAATATATTTTAAAAGATCCGAAAATTTTACTTCCAGCTAAGAAAAGAGTGTTTTTAATAGGTGATTCTACAATGGCAAACAATGGTAATAATCCCAATGCTGTTGGTTGGGGAGTTGCATTTCCAAAATATTGTGATACCACCAGAATTGAAGTGATCAATAAAGCACGAGGCGGAAGAAGTACCCGCACTTATACTAAAGAAGGATTGTGGGATGAAGTTAAGAATCAATTGAAACCTGGCGATTTTGTAATGATTCAGTTTGGTCATAATGACGCCGGAGCGGTTGATAAGGAAAAATTCAGAGGTTCATTAAAAGGAAACGGTAATGAAACCCAACAGGTCGTTCGTGACAGCTTAACTGAAACCGTACATACTTTTGGGTGGTATATGGAAAAATTCATTAAAGAAAGCAAAGAAAAAGGCGCAATTCCGATTGTTTTAAGTCAGACCCCAAGAAACGAATGGCCAAATGATAAAGTGGAACGCAGAAGTGATTCTTATGGAAAATGGTCTAAAACAGCTGCAGAAAACCAAGGTGCCTTTTATATCGATCTGAATGAAATTGTTGCCTTGAAATATGAAGCCTTAGGAAAAGAAAAAGTGAAACCTTTTTTTCCAAAAGATCATACACACACGGGAGCTGAAGGAGCTGATTTTAATGCGTTTGCTGTTGCAGAAAGTCTCAAAAAAATAAAAGATTGCGGATTGAAGGACTATATTGAAATTGCTAAATAAAAGTTATGTGTTATTAGATTATAGGTTAGGCGCAACACCATGTTTTCTTCACCCGGACGCGCTCCACAATAAATAGAGGCCAATGTCATTGAGTTAAGCAGTTTTAGCCGTCACTTCGAGTGATTTTATAGAATAATGCGATAGCTTTAATATATAAAATTGTATCGAGAAGTCTTAAAGATACAAGTGTTCTCGATACTTCGTAATAATTTTCTATCGCAAATTAGTACTCAACTCGAACTGACGAATCCTTAACTCCTAACTTATAACTCTTAACCTATAACTCTCAACTTACAACCTAACTTAAAAGCATAAAAAAACCTCGTTTAAATTTTAAACGAGGTTTTTTATAAGTAAATAAGAATATTATTTTTTTGATTCTTCGATAGAAACTTTTCTGAATTCTTTTAAAAGTTTTTCAATCTCTAAAGATGATTTACGTGCTCTTGCTCCTGCTGCTTTAACACCTTTTTCAGATAATGATTCAGATTCTGTTTTGAATGTTTCAAGTTCGGCGTTGATTTTAACTAATAGATCTTTCATGATAATTATGTATTAAATTAGGTCGCAAAAATATAAGTTTGCTTTATAGTTAACGCAACTTTCGTGTTAAAATTATCACACTTTTTATCAGCAGAGTTAATAAAAAGTTAAATACAAGAACTTAACACTTACAATCAAATACTTATGAAAAAAAGCTATCTGATTAATTTTACTTAAAAATAAAAAAGTTACCAATACAAGGCTTTATATGATGATATTTACCCCATAAATCTATTTTAATTTCTCATAATTTACTTTTTTAGCATCCTTTTTAAATTGGTTTTCCAGGTCAATTTTCATTTTTTCAGCTATGGTCTTATTTTGAGATAAAATATTATTATTTTCCTCAGGGTCTTTTTCGATATTAT
This sequence comes from uncultured Flavobacterium sp., assembly GCA_965650235.1. Lineage (GTDB taxonomy): Bacteria > Bacteroidota > Bacteroidia > Flavobacteriales > Flavobacteriaceae > Flavobacterium. The sequence continues at coordinate 1,770 of CBFGNY010000385.1, forward strand.
AAAGCTCATAATCTGCAGGAGTATTGGCATGTCTGGTTCTGATTATTTTCCATGGTTTATTGATTAAAGATTCCTGCAAATGACCTCTGACATAAATTTGAGAATTGGCTATCGTTTTACTGCCTGAAATTGCCTTCCAGACATTCTTTCCTTCAATACTTTGTGGCAGATTTTTATCCTCGGCCAAAAATAAAATACTCGGCAACAAGTC
>CBFGNY010000386.1:0-1927 GCA_965650235.1 uncultured Flavobacterium sp.
CAGTTGTTTCACTTTATAGAAACTGTAATTCATCATTCCTCAACTGAATTTAAAAAATTAAGCCATAAAAAAAGTAAATTTCCGGATACGACACTTTTACGTTCTTTTATCAATATTTTAAAAATACAGCAGGATCAGTTAAACGGTATTTCTCAAAAACATCTTGATTTTTATTATCGTGATATTTTAAAACAGACCAAATTACCTGCCCAGCCTGACAGTACTTTTTTGTGCGCCACACTTGCCAAAACCGATTCGGTTTTTAGTTTGCCTGCCGGAACTTTATTTAATGCCGGAGTTGATGCACAAAAGAATCCTGTTGTATTTGCTTCACAAAAAAATACCGCTTTAAATCCGGCAGCTATTGTGAGTGCCAGTACACTTTCTTGCCAAAATAAGTCAAATGCGGCATCTTATAATTTGCAATCCATTAAACCAACCAGCGTACAAAAAGATGCTGATGGAAAAATTATAAGCTGGCCAACTTTTGGGGAATCAGATTCAAATGCTGCCCCATTACCAATCGGAATTGCTTTTGCATCGCCAATGTTATTATTACGCGAAGGACAGAGAACCATAACCCTGACTCTGGAATTTGATTCGGCTATGTATTTAAGCTTTTTACAGAAAGCCTCCTATTTTCTAAGCACACAAAAAGACTGGTTAAAACTTGAATTGGATCCCTCTGTTTTTAAAATAAATACTGCCTTAAATATAGTTACCATAGAAATTGGCCTTGCTGCTACAGAGGCTGCAATAGAACCTTTCCTTGTTAACCCTGACGGTTTAAAAACGGAGTGGCCAATGTTTAAAATATTATTTGAATCCTTTTTAAATCCCGGAACGCCTCCAAAAGTACTTTCCATAACCATTGCAGTAAAAGTAATTGAGGTTAAAACATTTCAGTTATACAATGATTTTGGAGAATTGAATACTAAAAATCCATTTCCTCCTTTTGGTCCGATTCCGTTACAAAATGCCAGTTTTATAATTGGAAACAACGAAATATTCAGCAAACCGATTGATAATTTTATCATAGAAATAAACTGGGATAAACGCCCTTCTGATTTTAGAACCTATTACCAACAATACAATGATTATTTAAATCCGGCTGCTACGGAGGATGAAAATCCGGGTATTGGAGAAAGATTCATGAATTTTATTGGCTCTAAAAAAGAAACTGTTATTGCAGATGATGATGACGGAACTTTCAGCAATGCCAGTTTTACTGTTGACTTTCATATATTGGAAGAAAAATCGTGGCAGGAACTTAAAATAAATAAAGTCGACAGCCCAAACGGAATTGATGTTTTTGCTCCAATCGCAGATAACAGCAATCCTGTTTTTTTGTTTGATCCGGAAGACGACGATCTAAGAGTGCCTTTTGTTACTGATTCGAGTAGTTATTATATGTATTCCAAAACAACTGCATCTGCTTCTCAGGTTGTAACTGATAATACTTTTTTGGTAGATCCTAAAATTCAGAATGAAGCTTTAAAATTCACTGATAACACCTCATCCGGATTTATAAAAATGATTTTAACCGGGCCTGAATATGGTTTTGGTTCAGAGATATATCCAAATGTGGTAACTTCTATTGCATTAAACAATGCTAATAGTCTTGCCAAAGCCAGAGGTAAAAAAGATGCCGTATTCATTCCGTCTGCAAATTTGCCATTTGCGCCAAAAATCAAATCGTTTTCGGCAAGTTATTCGGCTTCAGTAACCTATAAATTTGACAGCACGGCAGACGAATATCCACTGCAGTATTTTATCTATACACCGTTCAGCAGTTATCAGCTATTTGATAATTATGAAGAGGCATGGGAAGCTACAAAGCCTGATGCTGTCTGCATTTCCACCTATCCTGATACTCACGAAGAATATGCCATCAAAGCGCTGGAAAAAGGTTGCCATGTATTTATAG
>CBFGNY010000387.1:0-1924 GCA_965650235.1 uncultured Flavobacterium sp.
TGTGGTCCCTAATCCATAGCGATATTTTTTTCCTAGCACATTAGCGTGTGAAAATATCGAGTGACCTCACGTGTTGCAAAAGCATAAACATGTATGCACTTAATTTGTGTTTCCAAAATTTCGAAAGGCTATAACTTTCGAGTTGACCATCGAAATTCAAATTTATTTTCACCGCTAGCTAGGATCACCATGAAAATTTCCATTTGCCATCCAAAGAAAAATACCAGGGTGAATTTGTATAATTATCGCTTATTGCCGAAACTTCATCCGCATAAGGCAGAAAAGATGCTCTTGCCGGCTCACGATTAATCTGAAAAACTTCCGGGTTTTCCCAATCGTTTCTACTGGATTTTTGTTGTCCTGAAACAGTTATCCCGCAAATTGCAAACAGGCATAATAAAAGGATTCTGGTTTTGGTTTTCTGCATTTTAGTATAGTTAGATAGCTAAAAGTTGAAGTGAATGCAAATTGAAATTTATTTAAAACTTCAATTTTTCTGGTAAATATTTAGCCACTAATTCTTTATAATACGGCAATAATGCCTTCACATCAGGCTTAACAGGTGCTTTTGTATATAAATCATACGGATTAAATTTTCGTACCCAATCAAACATTTCGATGTCCTTTTCATTCATCAAATGCGTATAAGCATTCTCTTTGTGCTGTGAATAAAAGGAATGAAAGCGAATCATATATAAAGCCGGATCAGGTAAATAATCTTTCATGATCTGATACAGATATTCATCATGTCCCCAGCTCATTTTCACTTTGTCAAGTCCGCAATTTTCAGTGTAAACACCTAATTTGGTATTGAATCTCTCGTCTGTATAATCCGGATTTTCCTTGAAAAATTCAGAATACACGATTTTATCCGAATAGGCACAGCCCACTGGAAAAGTATCGCCAACAACAGCCCATTGTGGTTCACCAAACAAACATAAAACTTTTCCTAAATCATGTATAAAACCGGTAAGTACAAACCAGTCCGGGTGTCCATCTGCCCTGATGGCTTCAGATGTCTGCAAAAGATGCTGCGTTTGGTCTAAATCAATATCCGGATCGCTGTCATCAACAAGCGTATTCAAAAAATCAACGGCTTCCCAGATTGACATTTCCTTTTTGTTAAACTGCAAAAATTCCTGCTCTTTGCTGCATACAAAATCATAGGTTTGATACGTATGATTTATTCTGTAAAATTCCTTAACCGTTTCTACTCTCTCTGAATCGACATAATTTCTAAATTCCTCTTTTTCTTTTACAGGTTCAGACGGATCCGGATATCTAATTAACAAATCATCTTCCCATTCATCAAGATTATTCAACGGGTTATCAGTATCTATTGACTTTTTCATAAAGATTAAATTAAAAGTTATATCACAAAAATAGCATTAGATATATAGATCAAAATGGACTAATACATCAAAAACATGGATGGATTTTGATTTTGTGTCATTTTATAGATAAATTATTGCAAAATATAAATGCAAAAAAGTACCTGCCAAATCAAATCAAAACCTTTAAAAAGAGTCTTATAAGAGGTACATTCAAAATTAAAGAATTCACCATTTATAGGGTTTTCCTGATTATTTTTTCTATTTACTGAGTATAATTTATAAAGTTGGTCCTCTATATAATACAGAGAGCCAAAGCTTAATAATCTATGAATGCCTTTATGGGAATAAACTTAAAATCTTTGAGCCTGTTTAAAATTTAGAAATTAAAGTTTTGGGTGTAAAATTAATTTGTTTTCTAACTGTATTTACTAAGGTTTTAAGGAATTTAAATTTAAAAAAAGTACCTGTCAAATCAAATTTAAATTTTAAACAGGCTCTAACAAGAAACTATTTAATAAACTACTAACCAATTTTAAATTATGAGAAAAAAATTACTCGCAGTCTTTGGCTGTTTGTCGGGCCTTATTGGC
>CBFGNY010000388.1:0-1910 GCA_965650235.1 uncultured Flavobacterium sp.
ATGATGATTGTTGGGTTATTTTTATCTAATGCAAAAATTCTTTTAATACGGTCAAGATGCGCCGGAGCCCATTCAGGTAAATAAGCGGGATGTTTCGATTTGTCGAATGATCCCTGCAATTCCGCTCCCATCCCATGTGTCTCAATATTGGCTTCATCAACTACATAAAAACCATATTCATCGCATAAATCATAAATATGTGTATCGTGTGGATAATGGCTCATTCTGATAGCATTAATATTATGCTCTTTCATTAACTGAAGATCTTTCATAGTAGTTGCTTCAACAGGAACATGTCCTTTTACATCATCATGTTCGTGAATATTAACACCTTTTACCAGCACCGCTTTGCCATTAACCAATAATTGCGCGTCTTTAATTTCTACTTTTCTAAAACCTGTTTTTTTAGAAATAATTTCCAATGTATTTCCTCTATCGTCTAATAATGTGATAGTATATCGGTATAAATTTGGCGTTTCGGCACTCCATTGTCTTACATTCTCTATTGTTTTGGCAAAGCTGATTTTTTGCTCTTTGGCATTTATTTTTTTGCTTTCCGAAAAAACAACTTTTCCTTCATTGTCAAGCAATTCCACTTTGACAGCCGGGTTTTTGATTTTATTATTTTCAAAATATTTTAAGGTAACATCCAGATTAAAGATTCCATTTTTGTATTGATTGTCCAATTCGCTTTTTACAAAATAATCCCAAATAGTAGTTTTAGGCATTGCCTGCAAATAGACATCGCGCTCAATACCGCTTAATCTCCAAAAATCCTGATCTTCTAAATAGCTTCCGTCATGCCAGCGAAATACCTGAACAGCAATTAAATTGTCTCCTTTTTTTAAAAAAGAAGTAATATTAAACTCGGCCGGCGTTTTAGATGCCTTAGTCATACCTACTTCTTTTCCGTTTAGAAATACTCTGGCATAGCCTGAAATAGAACCAAAATGAAGTATAATTTCTTTGTCTTTCCAGGAATCGGCTACAGTAAAAGTACGTCTGTAACTCCCCACCGGATTATAATCTCCATTTATAAAAGGAGGATTTTTAGGGAATGGATAAGCCACATTTGTATAAATAGGAATATCATAACCTTCTATTTCCCAGTTAGAAGGTACCTGAATGCTTTTCCAATTGGAATCATCCAAATCTGCAGCGTAAAAATTCTGGGGTCTTTGTGATGGATTTTTGACAATATTAAACTTCCAGTCTCCATTCAGACTTTGATATAATGCTGATTTTTGAGGATTATTCCCTTTCAGTTCCGCTTCGTTACTGAATAAAAGAAAGGAGCTCCTGCCCGCTTCTTTTCCTCTGTCTAAAACTTGAGGGTTTTCCCATTCATTATTCTGGGCAAAATTATTTTGCAGGCTCAAAAACAAAGCAAGTGCTAATACTATTTTTTTCATTTAAATATTTTTACGAATCAAATTTCAAAATTTACTATTCACAAATTTAAATAACGTTCTATAAAATAAGAGGGTCATTACCGTAAAATAAAAGGGGCATATTAGTAATAACTGCAAAATACACCTTAATAAAAGGTGAAATTGTACATAATTGCATCTTTAAAAATTGAAAAGAGATATGTGATAAAGGGAGTCCACTAACGGCAAAAAGCGATACGACCAAAGAGCACTTGAACCAATGAAAAATATTGCTTATCAGGAACATATGTATATTACATTTGAATATTACCGTAATTTGTATATTTGCACCATCCATTTTTAAATTAGCTAATTCAATAATGCCCGAACTTTTACATTTAGATCCAAAAACTATTTTTCTACTTTATTTTTGGGGCAATTTTTTTACCTGTATCCTTATTTTTAGTTATTCATTTTCCTACGCTACCAGTGATAACAGAAAAACATTAAAATGGTTTGGATTAGGGAAATTATTATTGA
>CBFGNY010000389.1:0-1882 GCA_965650235.1 uncultured Flavobacterium sp.
CCCAATGATCATCTAAATCAACATGAACAGGCTCTAATATTTTTTTAGTTTCTACAGCCAGTTCCGGACTTCCTTTTGCAGGATATTGCACATCAAAAAGTGCCTGCGGAAAACCTCCAAAATCATGAATGGTCCTGGGCATTTGCATCGAAGTAACTTTGGTTCCGTTGGTAAACCAGTGCGCCGAGATACACAAAATCGCATTTGGCTGTGGCAATGTTTTAGCCAAATTTCGAAAACCAGCCACAAACTGATTTTCTTCAATTGCATTCATTGGGCTTCCATGCCCTAAAAACAGGACCGGCATTTTATCTGTATTCGAAAACGTTGATGAAATCGAATGTAAGTCGTTTAATGTTGTCATTATGTGTAAATTCTTTTGCCACTAATTTCACTAATTGGCACGAACTACTTTTTTGAAAGTCTTAATTCGGCTAATAACTGATTATAGCTTTTTAAATTTTTAGAATTATAATCATAAACTTTAATTACAAAAGTTGAATCAGAATTTATAATTGAAAATGAATCTCCTGCATGTCCTGGGAATCTTTCCCCCGCTTTAGAGTCAATCATTCTTTTCATATATTCAATTATGGATTTTTTATTCGAATCTGTTAATTTGATTGTTTTTTGAACAACAATTGTTTCTATATTACGTCCATTATTATCTCGCTTTTCACAATCAATATTCGTTTTTTTATAATTCAAAAAACAGTCTTTATAATTTCCTTCTTTCGCAAATATTTTAATGTATTCATGATGTCCGCCCCATTCTCCACATTCACTAAAACGAGCGTTGATTTTTAAACCCGCATCTACTCCACTACTGCCCAAAGTAATTGGATCAAAGAAAACAATTTTTCTGTCCTCTCCTTGAATCTTGCGATCTTGCTTTTTAGAGCAACTTAAACTGATTAACAAAAAAACTAAAAATATTTTTTTCATTATTACTTATTCACATTAAATTCGAATTAATTCGTGCAATTAGTGGCAAAAACCTTATTCTACAAAACTCTCATCTTTAAATCCTATCAAATATAATTTATTTTTAGCACGCGTCATTGCCGTATATAACCAGCGAATATAATCACGATCAATTCCGTTTGGCAAATAAGGCTGTTCTATAAAAACGGTATTCCACTGCCCGCCCTGAGATTTGTGACATGTTATGGCGTATGAGAATTTAACCTGCAGGCCATTAAAATATTCGTTGTTTTTTACCTTTTGAAATTTCTTGTATTTTGCGGTTTCATCTTCATAATCTTTCATCACCTCTTCATACAAACGATTGGATTCTTCGTACGTTAATGACGGCGATTCGCTTTTAATGGTATCTAAAAGCAAAACTGTTTCAAAAGGTTTCTGATCGGGATAGTCAACCATTCTGATTTTTACTCTTGCAAAGGTAAATCCGTACAACTCTTTGATTCCAAACATTTCCAGAACTTCAATAATATCTCCGTTGGCAATAAATCCGGCTTCATCAGTTTCTTTTAGCCAAAAATAATTATTCTTCACAACCATCAAAAAATCGCCTACTGAAAGCTCGCTTTCCTTAAATAAAATCCTTGTCCGGATTTGTTCATTGTACTGATTTGCTCTTTTATTAGAACGCACAATAAAAGCCGTATCCTCAATACTATAATTGCTGTAAGCCGTATTTATTGCATCCTGAATATCATAACCATCAGTCAAACGAACGATGTCTTTGAACTTTTTTACATTGAATTTAAACTCGGTAATAAAGCTTTCTTTTAGTAATTCACGTAACTCAGTTGCATTGTATAAAATACCTGAACTTTCTTCCTGACGCATTACTTCATCCAATTCGATATGTTCGATTTCTTTATCATAATGTACACCCAAAGTATGCGTGTCAAGC
>CBFGNY010000390.1:0-1850 GCA_965650235.1 uncultured Flavobacterium sp.
AAAAGAATTTGCTAATGAAGAAGAGGAAGTAATAAAGAGTATTACAAATAAAAAAATATTATTATTTGTAGATGACAACAATGATTTTTGTGAATTTATTAAAGATAACCTTGAGGATGAATACTATGTAATAACTGCCAATAATGGAGAACAGGCTCTGCAATTGCTGAATAAATTTAATGTAACTATTATCGTAAGTGATGTAATGATGCCTGTTATGAACGGAATAGAACTTTGCAAACAAATAAAAACTAATATTTATTGGTCACATATTCCCGTTATTCTATTGACGGCACGTACTGCTGAAGAACATGTAATGGAAGGTTTGGAACTAGGTGCTGATGATTATATTACTAAACCTTTTAATTTTATTTTGCTAAAGTTACGTATTCAAAAAATTGTAGAATGGACAGAGAAAAGCCATCTCTCATTTAGCCAAAAAATAGAGGTTTCTCCTGCAGAAATCACCATTACCACCCTGGATGAAGTCCTGATAGCAAAAGCTATTAAAATTGTAGAAGAAAACATGAGTGATATGGAGTTTTCTGTTGAAGCCCTTAGCATAGCTTTGGGGTTAAGCAGAGGCCATTTATACAAAAAGTTAGTTGCCATTACCGGTAAAGGCCCTATAGAATTTATTCGAACAATACGATTAAAACGCGCACGTCAGCTTCTTGAAAAAAGCCAAATGCAAATTGCCGAAATAGCATATGAAGTAGGGTTTAATTCCCCAAAAAGATTTGCCAGACACTTTAAAGAAGAATTTGGATCCTTACCTTCTGAATATCTGCGCGCATACAAACAGCAATAATATCTGTGGGGTGAAAATTATTCCTAATCCTAAAAGTCATACAGGATTAAATGACAAGTACAAGACAATTTTAAAGAGTAGTAAGCTTAAGTTTACTACTTTTTTTTTACTAATTATTTTTTTTATACCATTTATAAATATAAAAATAATCCTATTTTTTTAACTCTCTCTCCTTTCCTTCGCCAGTTCTCTTTCGCTCTTGTGGAGAGGATTGGGGTGAGGTAAAAACAAAACTGTTTTTATATTTCTATATAGCACGATTTCATAGATTTCAGACTAATCTATAATGTATTAGTATTGTAGTTTTTTCATTTAATACAATTGGGGCACTCTTTCGATACAAAACGAAACGTTCTATGGTCTTGTTTTCTTGTTATTTTGTTTACTAAGTAATTATTTATAAACTATCGACCAATTTTAAATTATGAGAAAAAAAATTAGGCTTATTTTGGCCACCCTTGTTTTATTTGTTCAGGCCGTCGCTTTTGCGCAAGCCACTAATCCTATTATTTTTGCTGATGTGCCTGATATATCGATAATCAGGGTTGGTAAAAATTATTATATGGCTAGTACGACAATGCACATGACTCCGGGTGTTCCCATTATGAAATCGACTGATCTTGTCAATTGGAAAATCATCAACTATGCCTACGATACTTTGGCAGACTTGCCGGCGCTAAATCTGACAGAAGGAAAAAATATTTATAGCAGAGGCTCATGGGCAAGCAGTCTGCGCTACCACAACGGGATGTATTATTTAAGCACTTTTGCACATGACATACCAGGTGAAACCTATATTTTCAAAACAAGAGATATAGAAAAAGGAAATTGGCAAAGGGTTTCTTTTAAACCATCGTATCATGACAGTACTTTGTTTTTTGATGATGATGGCAAGGTATATATGATTTATGGCGGGGATCTATTAAAAATTGTTGAATTAAATGACGATCTAACAGGAGTTAAACAAGATGTTCCGGAGAGAGTTCTCATCGAAAACGCCAGCGCACCAACTGGAAAAGAAGTAGGCCTTGCGGCTGAA
>CBFGNY010000391.1:0-1842 GCA_965650235.1 uncultured Flavobacterium sp.
TATTTCTAATAGCCTTGTCGTTTGTTGCAACTAGTTTTTCAATCTTGTTATCGTTGTTAAAAAAGGTTGGAATTTTGATGTAGCTGGTTTCTTTATCCAGCTGTTTAAAATCTAAGCCATTGTTGTTGTTTTTCCATGTGCTTAACTCCTTCTTTTCACTTGCAGTCATTTCTTTTGGGAAAATCCTTCCAAAAAGCGAAAAATTCCACAGTTGTAGCAGACCGTTTCTTTGCTGAGCATAGAAATCTACGCTGTTAAACACATTGTATTGCCTTAGCAAATAACCTTTTTTGTGAGGCTTTAAGGTAAAATAGACCAGACCTTTGGGTAATTTTCCATCTTTTGCTTTAAGTATAATGGCTTTGTATTCATCACCCGGAAATCTCTTAATACCCAAGGTAATTGAACTGTCGGCATCTGTCCATACGCCTTCGACGTTATTGCTGGGCTTCAGGGTTTTAAAATAAGATTCATCAATGGATTCTATTTTGTTGTCATAATCATTGTTATTCAGGTAGGTTAATGAAAAATGTTTGTCCTTAAAAAATCGCACATAATCCTTTATGAGGTAGAAGCAGTTTTTTGCATTGCTTTCTTTTCCAGCTTTTGCGCGCAGGTTGTTTACCAGATTATCATAATCAGACTTTGTCCTCGCATTCACTTTGGTCGGGAAACCGGCATAGTTGATTTCAGTTTTAACAATTGTTTCATTTAGGTTGTCCAGGCAATTGCAAGGTATCTGTTGAGCGATCAGCAATGTGGGGAAAACAAGAATAGTAAGGAGGGCAATCCATTTTTTCATTACGCTATTCAATTGTAATCTTTCTTATTTTATTACCGGATTTCTTTTCAAAATTATAAGTGGAAACATATAGATTTCCCTCGCGATCTATAGTGATTCCCATGGGGCCATCAAACGATGCATTTAAACCTATACCATCAACATCTTTAGGCTGACCATTACCAGCAATTTTGACTATTCGCCCATTCTTTTCAATTATTTTAATGCAATTATTAAAATGATCCGCATTATAAAAGTTTCCTTCAGAATCTACGGTCATTTCCCACCCTCCTAGATCCGGGTTTTTAATCGACGTTTTTACTACACCCGTTTTTTCTATTTGATAAATACTACTTGATGCAGAAGTCATATCATAGGCAGCAACGTATAATGTATTATTTTTATCAAATAGAATGCTTCGTGGAGTCACCAGACCTTGAGCAATAATTAGGGAATCTTTTCCGTCAGGACTAAGCTTCATTACTGTTCCTTCGGTGTTATTGGTTGTATACAAAAATCCGTCTTTTCCCATAGTAATTCCAGTAGTCGGCATCATTCCGGTATAAATTACAGTAGATTCCTTTTTTGCATCTATTTTTAAAATATGCTTATTAAAATCTGTTACATATAAATCTTGCTGATTATTTCCAAGAGTTATATTATATGGGGAATAAAAATTCTTTCCGTTTATTACCGAAGGAATTTGAATACTTGAAACAGAACCATTACCAGCAGAAATTTTTCTAATAAGTCTGTTATAACTATCTGCCACAAAAAGATCTCCATCATTATTTACTGTTATACCCCAAGGACAATTGAAGCTTGAAGATAAGCCTGCACCATCAGTATTTCCTATTTCGCCATTACCGGCAATTGTAGTTACTGTAGCCTTGTATTTATAGGAGAAATTAGGTCCAGAATATTCTTTTCCACCTACGTTAACACTTACAGGACCTGAACCTAACATTTTAGGAATAGTTACTCTCAATGTGTTATTATCAACCTTAACAACAGCTAATTTTTTATCATTAATTGTTACTTCTGGGTTTGAACCGAAATTC
>CBFGNY010000392.1:0-1839 GCA_965650235.1 uncultured Flavobacterium sp.
AAAATGATTAATAAAATAATAAATAAATGATGCTAAATTATCAGGTGGTAATTTAGCTTTGGTTAATATTTCTTGTACATTCTCTTGTAATTTAATATTATTAATTTTATCTGTCATATAAAAATCCTTTAATAGATTTTGCATAATAGTATAATTTCTATCAGCCCCCAATCTAATTGCATTTTCTTTACTAAAATCGGGTGTATATTGAATATCATAAATAATATTGAGTCCAGTTAAATTTACATAATATAATATTAATATTTTCATTATATATACATATTCAAGCTCATTTAATCCATTAATTTTTTCGAATTCTGGTTCGATAAATTTTGAATTTATACTAATTTCAACTCTTTTTTCCTCTTCTAATCTTTCCTTTTCAAATCTAGCTTTTATCTCCTTTAATCTATCCCTTTCTATTTGTTCATATATTTCCTCCATTTGTATTCTTTCTTCCATTATTTTTTCCATTTCCAATTTCTCCCTTCTCTTTCTTTCTAAGTTTTCCAATTCCTCCCTTCTCTTTCTTTCTAATTGTTCCTTTCTCTCTTTTTCTAATCTTTCTAATTGTTCCTTTCTCTCTCTTTCTAACTCGGCTTTGTCTGCAGTCTGCGCCAAAATAAGACCAGTGGCCCCTAAAAATAATAGAACTGTAAGAAGGGATTTTCGCATGTTCAGATTTTTGAATTAGTAAAAAGTTTCCGGAACAGAAAAGTTATAACGGAGTTATAGCAAATAAATTATTCGCTCAATTTCGTTTATAATTTTTCGGCACAGAAAAAGGGAAACTTAACGTTTCATTAAAATCATAGGATTTAAAATCAAGCTTAATATCAAGATTAGATTTTTCCGCTACTGTAATCCTTCGTTTTGTAGAAAAATTGACTCCTTTTTTATTCTCATAATCGCTATAGCTCAGGTTGCAGGTGCGGCTCCTGTTTTTATCCAGATCATCCAGCTTGCTGTTCTCGATTTTTGCGAATTCATTTAAGGTGAGCAGGTTTTTAAACCAGGTGCCTATACTTAATAGAGAAATAGTATTCCCCGTTTTTGAATAAGATTTAATAGTGCTATCAACAAATACAGGATTACCTATTAAAATATCCTGTAATGAATGCAAGTCAAGTGGCAAGGCGGTCACTTCCTGTAAATACGCCACACTACGGGCCGAATATACTTTATCCTGCTTGTTTAATATTTTGACAGAATCCCGGGTAATATAAGCTCTCAGTCCTTCAATGCCGAAAATAGCGGTAATGGATATCCAGATAGCACTGTCCTTATACATGCGCAGGTTGGCATTAACGTCATATTTTTTTCCATCAGTGCCTTGGTAGTCAACATTGATTTTTGCGGAGAAAGTAGTAAACCCAATTGTGCCAGCCTGCATCTTATTTACCGTCTGCCGGATGAATGCGGCTGAGTCCTCGCCCAAACGGTTCGGATCCGGAGTTGTCACCTGTACAGAATCTTTTTTTGCAATAGCTGTTTGTATTTTTCTCGTTGATCTGCATGATGCCATCAAACAAGTTGCTATCGCTAAAGCTATTATTAATCTGATCATTATTATTTTTTATTGCCGGAGGCTTTTAATACAAATGTTGCCGGTTACTTTATCCGGGAATTCATTCCTTTTATCTAATACAAATGTTACAGATTACCAGTTATTTGTTAAGTCATTCCTGTTATTTTTACCCCGTTTTATAAACTTTTAAATCTCTAATTTTTTATAATTTTCAGATAAATAAAAGTCATTTTGAAATAAGAAGTTCCGGTAACAGGAAAGGGGTAACCGGTAACTGAATCACTGCTTACCCGTATGTCCAAAACCTCCCG
>CBFGNY010000393.1:0-1814 GCA_965650235.1 uncultured Flavobacterium sp.
ACAGGGTGTGTGATGATGTAGCAACAGCAAAAGTTATCACGGATGATTTTGAAAGCAGCTATAAAGCGGTGCAACACTTAGTTGAAATGGGGTGCATTAAAATCGCTTATTTGTCCATTTCACCAAACATGTCCATCAGCAAAAACCGGATGGAAGGATATATGAGTGGACTTGAAAATTGTGGCATTAAAACTGCCGAATCGGACATTGTCTTATGTGGCAATAGTTTCGATGAAAATTACGCTATTATAAAAAAAATGCTGAACAAGAAGGAGAGACCAGATGGTATTATTGTATCAGTAGAAAAACTTACCGCTCCCGTATATCTTGCCTGCAAAGATCTTAATCTCTCCATACCAAATAATGTAAAACTGGTTAGCTTTACCAATCTTCAAACAGCATTGCTATTAGATCCACCTCTGTCCACAATTACTCAACCTGCTTTCGAAATGGGCAAAACTGCGGCAACTATACTTTTTAAGGGAATAGAAAAAAAAGATTTTAACCTGGCCAGCGAAAAGATTGTAATAGCTTCTGAATTGGTCGAAAGATTATCATCAGGAACTCATTAGTATATCTCTCACAAACCCAAGGACCACAAAATATTCCTGTCACCATGAATATATTTAATACCACGAATTACGTTAGTAAATCACTTATTATCGGCTAATTCTTTTGAGGTGCTGGGTAAATTTCCATTAGACTTACCAAATGTAGAAGCCTTTGTGTTCTTTGCGTATCTTCCTTTGCGTTCTCTGCGGTAAAAAAAATAACCGCAAAGATTCTGTGTTAATGCCCAAAAGATTTTTACTTTATTTTTGTGTTTTAGGCGGCTATATGCCAGCCTGTTTAGGAAGCGATATTTAATTATTTGCTTCCTAATTTTTTTTATTTACTACCTGTTCCACTTCACTGCTTTGGTTTTTAAAATAATCCCGGTCATATTTCTCTTGTTTTTTAAACACCGTGAACATCATTTCTAATAATTTTCTTTGTACGGCTACGGCTGCTTTCATTTTTATTCCATGCCTGGATACTAATCTTGCAAATACCGATTTAAATCGTTCGTCATGCCTGATGGCGGCTAAGGCCGGTAAGTGCATGGCTTTTCTTAAATTTTTATTTCCTTTTTTTGATATTTTCGGCTTGCCTTTTACCGATGTTCCCGATTGCTTTTCTTTCACATCCAAACCAGCATAGCTGGCAAGCTGTCTTTTATTGCGTATTAAATCAAATCCATTGGTTTCTCCCAATACCGTAGCCGCAGTTAATAAACCAACACCGGATATAGAACAAAGTAAAATCACCAATTTCTGAATTTCTGCATCTGTTTTTATCAATTCCCGTAAGTCTGCTTCTATTTCTTTTTCTTGTTTCGCTAATATTTCTATACGTTTTTTTACACGGGCAATGCTTTTTTTATGCGGCTGCGCTTCTGCCTGCTCTGCATGTAATTGATTTTTACAAATCGTTTTCATCTCTACCAACTGGCTGCGTTCACGGGTTAGTTGCCTGAGGTTTTTAAATACTCCCTTCGGCCTTGACCATTGTTCCAATTTTCTTTCCAGGCCAAAACGGGCAATGGCTTCTGATGCTGTTTTGTCGGTTACTGTTTTTATATCCAATGTACGAGCATAGTTGCTTATTTTATTGGGTAAAATAATGCTTACTTCATAACCGGCTTCATCCAAATAATAAGCTAATGACTCATGATACACTCCGGTAGCTTCCATCGCATATCTTACAGGAACTTCTGCTCCAGCTAATTTGTTTACCCACGTCACAAAAGCTGCAAACCCTTTTTGAGTGTTTGG
>CBFGNY010000394.1:0-1808 GCA_965650235.1 uncultured Flavobacterium sp.
CAGCTGTTGCATCTGCTGTTCCTGGAGATATTATTAAAATTAGTGGAACCATATACCTCACCAGTACCCTGCAAATAACAAAAAATGGTAGCGCAGCAGGTAAAATCAACCTAACGGGAGGAACACTTAACTGTTCTGGTATTCCGGCTGGAAATTGGGGGATAAAGATGCTTGCAAGTTACTGGAATATTACAAATATGACCATTACAAAAGGCAATAGTCATGGGCTCATTTTTGCAACTGGCGGCTATAACTATGTTTATAACGTAACGGCTACCTATTTTCAGGGAACCGGCATTATGATGTACAATGGTGCTCATCATAATACTATTTCTGCATGCCATTCAAGTGAAAATTATGATCCTATAGACGGTGGGCAAAATGCAGATGGATTTGCATGCAGTCTTTCAGGGGGTGCCGGCAACAGGTTTGATTCCTGTGTTGCTACACACAATTCTGATGACGGATTTGATCTGTTCGGAAATTCAGCTACTGTTGTAATTAATAAGTGTGTTGCAACAAGAAACGGATATGGTACAGCCGGTAATGGAAATGGATTTAAGCTTGGAAGCTCAGGACAAAATATTCCACATACAGTAACGAACTGTTCATCAACTAATAATTTAGCTTATGGTTATGATGGTAATGGAAACAAAGGTCATATTACAATAACAGGAAGCACAGGTTCCGGAAATGGAAAAGGTTTATTTACACGTATATACTAACTCAGACATAATATAATAATTCCTAAAATTTGTTTAATTGTAGGTTCAGTACTTCTGAAGTATCCTTGTGGTTGGATACTTCAAGGTACTGTTTGAAGTTCTTAATGAGTTCATATTATGATTTAATTTATAAAAACCCTGAATTCATTTTTTTAATTGTAAAATATCAATTAATAATAAAAGCTATGTTTTTCAACAAGTTGTGTGTTTATTTTTCCTCAAGCTTCGAGAAATGCTCTTTTACAATATCATGGAGTACTGTTTCATTTAAGGTCTTTTGTCTGTAATCTGCTATTTCTTTTATAGTATCAGCTTTCGCTTTGTCAGCAGGATTGAAGGAACTGGTAAGCATTATTATGCTAATCTCTTTCTTTCGTTCCTCAGGCACCAGATTTTTATAGGTTTCAATAAATTCCCAACCATCCATAACTGGCATATTAATATCTAAAAAAACCAATCCTGGCTGTGGGTTTATTGCTTCCTGAGATTCTAATTTACCTTTACTGCATAGGTAATCAATGGCTTCCTTTCCGTTTAGTGCTACTTGAATATGCTCTGCTATATTTGCTTTCTGAATTATTTTTTTATTGATAAAATTTGTGGCAAAATCGTCATCTATCAATAAAACGCAGTTTAATTTCTTTTCCATTTTTTAATAACTAAATGTTATCAGTCTATAATTTATCTTAGTTTAATGGCAATGTCCATTTAAAAGTGCTTCCTTCATTATATTTTGATTCTACCCAAATCCTTCCATTATGATGTTCAATGATTTTTTTACAATGGGATAAACCTATACCGGTTCCCTGATATTCATTACGATTATGCAATCTTTTAAAAATCACAAAAACTTTATCAATATCTTCTTTTTTAATTCCGATCCCATTATCAGCTACCGAAAATACCCATTTTTTTTCTTCTACAACAGCGGTAATTTTTATTTTTGGATTGATTTCCTTTTTTCTGAATTTTATGGCATTACTGATTATATTTTGAAATAATTGTCTCATTTCTGTTGCATTAGCTTCAATGGTAGGCAGGTTTTCGTATTCAATTATTGCATTGCTTTCGGTTATGCTGCTT
>CBFGNY010000395.1:0-1805 GCA_965650235.1 uncultured Flavobacterium sp.
AGTTTCATTGTATATAAAAGAGTCAGTGTCCTGGCGGTAAGTTATTTTGCCCAGAACAAATAAAAAATTTAAAGCATAAGGGTAATTTTCCTTTGCGTCGTTTCCCAAAGTAGCAGTTACTTTTTCCAGTAGCGCATCGTATGTTATGTCATAATAAGCATTCAGCTGCTTCAAAATAAATGAGCCAATGTTAATTACCGAATAATCTAAATTTGTATGTCTGTCTGGTCTGATCATTTTTTACCTATTAAACATTCAAAATACATATAATGCAGAAATGTGGTGATATGCCTTTTACTGCCTTTTAATGCAATCTCGCCATCGCAAACACGTTGATATATGAAATGGAAAATCTCTTCGAAGGCATCAAAGTTATCTCTTTTAATCGTAATTATCTGACTTAATTCTGCTGCAATATCAAAATAATATTCTTTGAGTTCTGAGTTAATGGGGGCATTCAAAAAATGTTGAATCTTCTCAAATTCCATCAAAGAGCTTGCCATGATCTCATTTTTGTGATATTCATCACCAAGACCATTTTTTTTGTTTTTAGCTTTAATATCTATTATTGTAAAATCATATTTTACTTGCTCAACTTTAGCTAAAAGTTCGGCATCCATATTTTTAAGATGAGATTTAAAGGCCAAAATGATTTCTTTTATCTCCTCGTCCGAAAAATCAAAGGGAATATGAAGCTGATCTAGCTTGTATTGTTTTATAATATCCCTATTAGGATTAATGAGATGGTTGTTCAGGTGTTCTTTCCCAAAAATAACTATGTTGTCAAGCCCCGTATCCTTCTTTAGTTTTTTAAGAAGGGCTTCTCCGGTTATTGCAGAATATTTTCTATTCGTAAAAATTATCCAATTATCAATATCACCATTTGCCTTTAACTTTTTAATTTTGGGTATCTCCTTTTGAAGCAAGGAATGAAATTCATTATCTGCACATGAGGCAGAGTGATTTGCAGTATGCTTTGCCTGCACAATGAAATTGCCTGTCCATTGGGCAGTTTCTGACGGATATTTATTTGCAGTACCTGCAAACTTCCCATCTCTTCCCCCATCCTTGCCTGTTGAAAAAGTAACAACGCCCATGCCGAATAGTTTTTGACAGATGGTGTTTGTCAGGCCTTCAAAGTCATCAGCATGCAGCAATTCTAATCTATAATCCATTGGTAATAAAGAGCATTTGGTTAGCGTATATTTTAATATCTGGAAACCTATATAGTTTCGTTGAGATTAACAAAGTTTATCCAGTAATAAATTCTCTTTGCCAATACTGTTTGTCGATTTGTTTGAAAGCAATCCTAATGCTATAGTCCTGACACGTACCTGGGCTTGCACTGAAAGTGCACTGGGAGTAGACTGAGAGCACACATGTTCGGAAAACAGGTACCTTTTTCCGAACATGTGTGCAACCAGCCTGCTCCCTGTGTGCTCGGTGGTATATCCCAGATCCATTTTAAATGTTAAGTTCTGCTTAATAATATTTCATAGTTAAATAGCCTGTTTAAAGGTTTTAGCTATGTAAGTTGTTGTTTTATAGTAGGTAACTGTCTGTTTATTTCTTGCGCGTGATGTTAACAATATGTTAAAGTTTATATAACTTTATCCTCAGGGTATTATTATGACGGCTTTTAACACACTTTCTGATCAGGAATTAACAGACCTTTTAAAGTCTGGCGAGCAAGGTGCATTTACAGTTATCTATAACAGATACTGGAAGCTTATTTATGCCCATGTGTTTAAAATGCTGAGAGATGAAGATGAGGCTAAAGATATTGTACAAGAGGTTTTTGGCAA
>CBFGNY010000396.1:0-1770 GCA_965650235.1 uncultured Flavobacterium sp.
CTTGCAATAGCACATTTCGCCGCTAATATCGAGGACATACGTACAACTACTATAACGGAGTGAGGTCAATCGCAAAGATATGTTAATCTCTCGATTACACAGTACTTATGGAAAAAAATTAAGAAAATATGTTCGGCTTTTCGATTTTTACACACTTACGCACTTAAAATATTATTTAAAATAATAATTAAAGAATAAAAATATAAAAAAAAATAAAACTTCTTTTTTTAAGTGTGTAAGTGAGTAAAGTGTGTAAAAATCGGTAGCCGTTGCCTTTTTCACTTCTTTTATTTATTTTGTATGTGTGTAATGAACGCAGTGCAACTGATTTTTTTTTATATTTCTTTATTAAAAACTATGCTCCATGGATATTTTCAGGAAATAGTAGGTGCCTTTAAATATAATTTTTATTTTGTTGACTATTTTTAAAATGGCTGGAATAGCGAAAATAATGGCTGAGTTTATCGACACTCAGGATCTAGTTCGTAACCAAAAAATATATAAAACACAAACGTAAAAGTTCTTGAAGCGAATATTATCATGGAACTAGAAAATCAAAATGTCACCGTAGTTAATGTAAACGCAAACAGGAGGATTTATCGTTATTCAAACCCTGCACTTCTTAGCGTTTATCATACAAGAAACGTTTTGGAGACCACCACTTTATGTCGCACTTTGCGTCAGCAACTAGAACAAAAATATAGCAAGTTATCTGCCGACACTATGCTTCAATCTAAAGAACCCCATTTGTATAAAAAAATAATAGAGGCAGCCTGCCACCACTGATCTCTTCCCTATCGATTTTTGTCGGAATAATGGAATAGTGGAATATTGGAATATCATTAAAGTTGTTGAAGAACTGGTTTTCATTATAGGACTACAAGCCAGAAAAACTTGAAGATTGTGGAAGCTACATAGATGTAATCAATAATTTTATTCTTTACAATTGTTGAGACAAATCGAGCCCGAATTGAGTCCCTACAATGGACCCAGTCAATAATTTATCTGTTACAATTTGTTACGGATCGCGCATCAATTGAATCCTCATTACCATTACAAAAATTAGGTCTCTTGATTTTTCAGACGACTTTATTAGGTATCACCAAATCTTCATTTCTTCATTTCCCCCGCTCCCCAATTGACGTGGACGGCGACAACGGTGAAATTGCAAGATTTATAATCGGATTTTTTCAATATCAATAGTTTTAAAAGATGAGTGCTAGTCGCCGCATGTAGTGTAAAAAGTTTGCTGCTAGAGTTGTCTTCCGATTTTCCGCGGATTTTTTCGCTGTTTTTTGTACTAACAAACTTTTTCTATTAAAAAACTACGAACTGATTGGTTTCTCTAGCTTAGCTCATTTTCATTTGATTTATAAAATAACATTTATAAAAAATTATATTGTAACGCGTGATATCTTTGGCGGACAGTGCCGCAGTTCCCGTACAATATCTTCATACTATCATGCATTTTGGACACTTCGAACGAAAACGCGACCAATAACAAAAACTTTATTACTGTACAAATTCCAACAGGCTCAACGCTATACAATATTTTCTGACTCAAGACCTAACTCGGCTGGAATTGACGAACCACGTAGTTTACAGACTGCGACAGATATCTTGGTATATTATTTGTGTCAAACTCGTTCTCAAGGGTGGCTTTTACATTTTTTGAGACGCCGTGTCGCAGTCCATTTTTCCTTTTTCTATTGGATAAATTGTCAAGTCATGGACAACAAGGTTTTTTTCATTCGATATCTTGAAAATGCA
>CBFGNY010000397.1:0-1766 GCA_965650235.1 uncultured Flavobacterium sp.
TTCATTGTAATAGCAACTTTATCTTTAGCAATCTTATAATCAATAGAGATTAATCCGTTTTTATTTACTTCAACAGACTTATTTTTACTTGGAATCGCATCTAAATAATATTCTGTTTCTTCAACTTCTTTATTTTTGATAATATTTTTATAAGCTAAATCAAGGTTTGTGTTTTTTAATATACACTCTTTTCCTGCGCCCATTTCTACTTCGATATCCTTACAATCTTCTGTTGCTTTTTTTTCTTTTTTTACAGCAGAGGTTGTGATTATTGGTTTTTTTATTGGTTTTAATTCTTCATTAGAATCGATTTTTTTACAATTTGTAAATGCAAAAGCCAAAAACACGATGCATCCTATTTTTTTCATAAGTATAAGTTTCAGATAGTTTTTTTTGTGGTCGTGAATATATTCAATAAAAATCACTCAAGCTGATTTTATTATAAATTAATATTAGAGTTTTTATTAAAAAATGTTTCAAATGTAATGATAGAAAATCTGCTTGATTGGCCAATTGTAATAATAACTTATAAATCATTAAGATCTGGCAAGTAACTTCTTTTTTCACAACTATAAAAATCCGCAATAATCCTTCTTTGGCATGTAAATTCATATCATCAGCGTTAAAAAACTTATTCTTAACTCTTTCATGGAAAACAAAAAAACGCCGCAAAACCTAAGTCTCACAGCGTTCCAAAAACAAGTTTAATGACTTTATTCGTAACAGGTATATTCGATTTTGATTGTTTGCTCCATATTATCTTCTGTAAAATTGATAGTATCAATTAAATTAGATTCATCTAAATGAAATGTTCCCCACAGTTTATAAGTATCATTTTGATCTGCGCTTTTTGATTCAGAATAATATTTTTCAAATGTCCTGTCGTCCTTTTTTTCTATTTTAAATTTTCGGAATTTATAAAATTCGCTGTTTTGAAACATCGTGGAAGTATGTACAAAAGGAAAAACGTTACTTTGGCCACTGCAGTCTTTTGACTCTAATGTGTTATTATCGTAATAGGATATACAATTATTTTCAAGTTTTTCTTCAACATAACCATTCATGTATGAAAGCTTATCGTCAATCATTATAATGTATTTTTTTTGCAAAATTTTGCCATTTTCAAGCCAGAATATGTATGTTGCATCTGCTTCGCCAACATTCTCAGAAATGATCATTTTGTTACCACTGTATGTAATGTTTATTATTATGTTTTCTCCATCTATGATGTTTGTAAGTATCCCATCGTTGTAGATAAAAGTTCTTTTATAAACTTTTCCTTCATTATAAGTGCAATTGGATGTTGGCAATCCTTCATTATTAAAATTGATCGTTCTTAAAGGCATTCGAACTCCCTTTTTTTGCAGGATATAAGCATTAAGTGTTTTTAATTTTGCGTTTCCCTGTTGAAACAACTGAAGATTATCCGCTTCAGTTTCCGGAACAGGCAATGTTAAGGTGCCAAGTACCACTTTCATAAGTTCTTTGGATTTGGGAATAGTTTTGTTTTTTTGCAGCAAGGCTAATTCCTTTTTATATTTTCTGGTATTTACGACATAAGAGGATTCTTTTTTTCCACCTACATGTTCCGATACAAATTCAGTCGCCATTCTTGTACCTTCTTTTACCTGTACTTTATCGTTCATTTTTCCGCTCCAATAAGCAAAAGCCTGAAAGGATTGTCCGTCACCGGTAATATCAAGCGTTTGTAGGTTTTCGAAAAGAACATATGTGTATTTGTTGATATTTATGATTTCCAGATTTTC
>CBFGNY010000398.1:0-1757 GCA_965650235.1 uncultured Flavobacterium sp.
ATTTATTTATTTTTATTTATTTTATGATCCGATAGGAATCATTTAATTTCCAAAGAAGACTTGGCAATGGGGAAAAAATTGATAAAAAAGGTCGCGTCAATCTTGCTAATCCTGATTATTCAGATGAACAAGTTCGCTCATTCTTTATTAAATTGTTAAAAGAAGTTGACTTTATGATTGCTTTTGAACCTGGAAGCTGCGACAGAAATCGATTAAGAAATCTTATTGGGGAAGAAGAATTCAACAAATACTCTTATAAATTAATTGATTTTCAACGTCAATTATTCGTTCCAATCGCTTCAACTGATTTGGAAAAAGCAACCTCTTCTAACAAACTTTACGTATCTGGAAGAGCACAATGGGACATCTACCCACTATTATTCTTGAATAACGCCAAGTTGGAAAAGAAGTTTGAAGAAATATTATTACCTGTTGATCACAATGAAGGGAAATGTTTTACTGATGTTAATCAGCTCTGCAACCTTGTAAAAATTTGGCACCATGTACTCTTTTCAGGTATTAGTACTGCAACTTTTAAAATAATAATAATAAATAAATATAGACTGGTCTGCTCTAGCAAGTGATGAAAATGGTAGATGTAAAGAATTGGCACCAATCATGGAATTAGTTACATTGTTTATTAAAAGGAGTAAATATATATTTATTAATTCCATTAATTTACATCCTTTTGATAGCTTTTTCAAATGTTGAAGAAAAGTTGTTGAACGATTTGGTATCCGAGTCTGAATTAATTCAAAAAAGACAAAATCTTTCTGGAATTCCTATTCCCATATCAACATTTACAACCCTGTTCACTCCGGTCTTCAAACTTTTCAATATTGAGTTGGCGGATGATGCAACTTTGTTCCATAATGGTTTTCAATTCTTGCTTACATATTGCTCAAAAATCCTTCAAGATCACCAGAACAGTTTAATGATTGGTTCTTTAATTTCACATGCAACTTCCAGAATGGATGAAAGATTAAATGAAGAAAAAGATTTTGAAATAGGGAACGTTTGTTCTGTACTCAGATTTATTTTACCACTATTATGGATTTGTGTTCATTATCCTGATGAAGCTGTGGATATTGAAGTTATTGAAAACATGAGAAAAGATTTATCTATTCCTGATTATGGAAAGGTTAGTGATTGTTTGTTATTAGAATAAAACATATGTTTTCAAGTTGAATAAAATTAAATATTCAGTTATTTTTTACATTAATTCAATGAATTCATAAATCTAAAATCATAGCATAGTATTACAAATTCTTGTAAAATTTAAACTTCAATTAAGCTACTTAAATTAATTATTTCATGTATAATTCAATAAAATTTAAGGAATCCCAGAAAACGGTATTATCCGGAAATATGAAAATCAATGAATAATTCAATCAGTTTCAATTATACCTTAAAATACCTCTAAATTCTCATTATTTCCGACAAATACCAGAACCACTCAAAATCCTGTCAACCCCACCCTTATTCAACATAAAGAAATTCAAGAAGAAATAAGTAGTGAACAAGGCTAGTTTTATACTGATTTTAACCTTTTTTTCAGTATGAAAATCAATAATATCATGTCATGTTTCCCTGTAAAAAAATTTCATCGACTAAAAACCCCTAAAACACGTAACTTCCGGATATATTTCAGAATCCCTCAGAACCATTCAAAATACCATTACATCAACCTCTAATCCATCTTTCTTTAAAGTAAGGAAATTCTAGAAAAGTATTGAATAAGGGTAGTTTTATACTGA
>CBFGNY010000399.1:0-1742 GCA_965650235.1 uncultured Flavobacterium sp.
AATACGATGTGCTTCTGTGGTAAAAATTGCCTGGGTCAATCCCAAGATCTACTACTGGTGACTAGCAGTGTGGTAAACTAAGGCGAGCATTCAACGTGGAATGATATTATTAGAAGCACCGTGTCATTGGAAAACTAAATTCTCGGTTTATTGATAAAAAAAAACAAAATAACCACTCTATTTTCTTCAAACTCTTTCAACTGGAGAAATTTGGGTTTGTTGCCGTAAATGTTGTAAATAATGCATGAGTAGCATCATCTTTTTCTTGTATATCCTCATATTCAAAATTGATGATGGAATAACCTCGAACTTTCTTGATTATTGGTGTCATTTGTCCTCGGTTATCAATTGATGCAAATGTTAAACTAGTCTCCCATTTGACATACTTAGTAAAGATTTACTTTATAAAAAAAAGGGTTCGTACTGTGTTCCCGTTTCCCTTAAAAACTATCGTTTCAGTAGATTCACGAGAATTGTTAGTATCATCATTTCTAGAAGAATTTTCTTCGATTTCCTTTTGGATAGTATGTGTTATTCCACCCAAACTGACAGTTACGCCAGCGGCCGTAATAGATGGAGCAAATTGAAGGCTTTTGGAACTAGTAAGCTTGACGTCTTGTGAAGTCACCACAGCAAGATGCTTTGTTTTTGTATGCTTTTTCTCGTAGTGGTATTCATCATTTGCTTTCAAAGTTACTGTGGTTGTTTTTATTTCTCTCGGATTTGCTGCAGACGACTCCAAAATTCCGTGTTCAATTTGTTGCGTTATCATGTTCAGAAGAGGAGAGACAACAATTATTTCAACTTCCAATCCACTACCATCCCCAAGATAAATTTGGTCTCGAAATTGCAAATTCCCAACATAAAACCCTCTCCCATCATTTTGAATGTAAAACTTTCCGGAACATATGTCAGTAACAGTAAAATTAACACCATTTTCAGCCAGTTGCAGAATAACATGGCCATGATGTTGTATTGTATTGAGATTTCTGTTACCCACAGTAAAGTGATATAAATTTACTCCATTATCTTGAATTGGAGTTACTTTAAATTCTGTTCGTTGATTTCCATCTAGGTGAAGACCACCGTTTTCGTGCATGAAAATCCAATTTGATTTAACCTTTAATGAAACCACAAGGTCTTCGATACATGAAACATTTCCCTCGTTATGGTAAACCCATTGGTTGAGCTGAGTAATTGAAGATGGTTCCATTTAATTTAATTTATGTTATTCTTTTGTTAAAAAAGTAACAGGATTTACATCTAGAACACATTTTGTAGCTTCTAGAAACGTGTCGCTTCTAGAAACGCTAAGAGGAATTATTATATTATTTGAAGTGTCTGTCAAATTGCCAACACTTTATCAAATTGGTACTATAAATTTGCGGTTTGGTTTAGGGCAAATTTATAGTAAATAATTTTTCAACATTCGACCCAAAACTACCAGTCATTATCACCATATATACCATCTGCTTAACTCATCCACTCACTTCCTGCAAAATCAGTCATCATCACCATCTATATACCATCTACTTAATGCTCCCACTTATTGTATTATCAGTAATTATAACAACCAGTCATTACATCACTCTCCTTAACGCATCCTCCCACATTAACGTTAATTATAAAAACTCGCAAGCATCTAAATTTTTTTCTACTTCTTGTTTATAAAGATATATGTATGACGTGTGGTAGTCCATAACCATTCTAGTTTGACATTCAGCTGAAAAAATTACCTATAA
>CBFGNY010000400.1:0-1732 GCA_965650235.1 uncultured Flavobacterium sp.
TTGTGATAAACTTCCATGAATAGCTCCTGAAGAAAAGCGGTTTATGGCTAGGTTATTAGCTAATTTATTAACGGCTGCTTTGGATTTACAAAAAATGATTCCGCGTTCTCCGTCTCTTGAGTTTAAAAAATGCATTAAAACATCTAATTTCTCTATTGGATCAACAACAATATATTCATGATCAATTCCCTGGTTGCCAACTGTTTCCATGTTGGCGCTAATTTGAACTACATTTTTATTTAAGTAATTCTGAATCAGTTGTTTTATGATTCCGGGTAAGGTTGCTGAAAATAATAAAGTACGGTGTTTTTTAGGAAGCTCGGCAATAATTTGATCTAAGCTTTCTTTAAGGATCGAAACCATTTCATCGGCTTCGTCTAAAACTAAATATTGGGTCTGCTTTAAGTCTATAGCTTTTCGCTGAATCAAATCTATTAAACGGCCCGGAGTTGCTACAACAATGTGTGTTGGACTTGTAAGTCGTTCGATTTGAGGCTTTATCGGAATTCCACCGCAGGTTGCTGCAATAGAAATATTTGGAATATGTTTTGAAAAATCTTCCAGGTTTCTAAAGATTTGCTGTCCGAGTTCTCTTGTCGGAACTAAAATTACTGCCTGAATAACAGAAGATTTTGTGTCTATTAATTGCAATAATGGTAATCCGAAAGCAGCGGTTTTTCCTGTTCCTGTTTTTGCTAAACCAACCAGATCGTGGGTTTCAGATAAAAGTAACGGAATTGTTTTTTGCTGGATTTCTGTTGGCTCAACAATATTCAATTCGCTTAATGCTTTTAAAATTGGTGCTGAAATTCCTAATGATGCGAATTGTTTAGACATTGATTTTATTTTAGATTTCTGAATTTAGATTTTGGATTTTTTGTCAGTTTGAATAATACTCTTTTTATACAGGATTTTATTTATAACAAGAAAATTAGAATTTAAAAAGGGGTTTTTTTATATTTTTTGTTCCATTTTACTACTCAAAACATTCTGATGTATTAACTCAAATATTTAATTAGTTTGTTATGAAAACTGAAGCCCTAGCCCTGATGGAAACGGCATCCTTTTATGCCGGGGTTCGGCATAAAAGATATAGTGTACAGCAGGAAACAGCTCCTTGTTTTGAAATATATTCAGTTTATAATTCGATTGATTCTCCGATTTCGAGAAGCATTAAATCTTTTCCTTTGTTGAAAAATTTGCGAATAGACTCTTCATGATTGATTTCGATGTATCCGAAAGTGTCAAAATGATAGCCGAGTATTTTATCACATTCTATGAAATCAGAAGCGATAATGGCATCTTCGACATCCATTGTGAAATTACTTCCGATAGGCAAAATTGCTAAATCCAATTTGGTACGCATTGGAATCAGTTTCATATCCATTGTCAAGGCTGTGTCGCCGGCGATATAGATGTTTTTATGCTCGCCTTCGATAACAAAACCTCCAGGATTCCCTCCGTTACTTCCGTCAGGAAATGAACTGGAATGAACCGCGTTTACATATTTAACTTTTCCGAAGTCAAAGTTCCAGCTTCCACCATGATTCATTGGATGGGCTTTTAAACCTGATTTTGCATAATAACTTGCAATTTCGGCATTTGAAACTATGGTAGCTTCCGTACGATTTGCAATTGCCTCAACATCGAGAACGTGATCTGCATGTGCGTGGGTAAGCAAAATATAATCGGCTTTTAATGTATTTATATCAATCGCTGAAGCTAATGGATT
>CBFGNY010000401.1:0-1724 GCA_965650235.1 uncultured Flavobacterium sp.
ATAATTGGTATATTGGTCTTTTACATCAAAATAATCTGTTTCCAGCAGTACTTCAATATTGGAATTATTCAGGATATTTTCGAATAATTGCGTGTAACCTCCTTTTGGCAATGCCTGATAAGTATCAGAAAAATAGCGGTCGTCAAAATTGGTTCTGACAGGAATACGATCTAACACCGAAGCATCGAGTTCAGAAGGGTATTTGTCCCATTGTTTTTTGGTGTAATGCTTAAACATTTTTTCGTATAAAATGGGCCCTACGCGGCTTAGAACAGCATCTTCGCCATTTGACGGTTTCGCAATAGGTGAGCGGTGTTCCTCAAGCCAGGTTTTCATTTCATCTTCATTGGTAATTTTGGTGTCAAATAACTCATTTACGGTGGTTATATTTACCGGAATAGGTACGGTTTTATTATCAACCCGTGCAATTACTTTGTGTTCCCAAGGATACCATTCAGAGAATTTGTTTACATATTTCCATACCGATTCTTCATTGGTATGAAATAAATGAGCTCCGTATTTAGAAACTAAAATGCCGTTTTCATCAACATAATCATAACAGTTTCCTGCAATATGATTGCGTTTTTCAATAATTAAAACTTTTTTTCCAATAGAAGCATACCGTTCTGCAAGTACAGCACCCGAAATTCCGGCACCGATGATTAAAATGTCAATATGTTTCATTTTGCAAAATTTTTAATAATTGATTTCATTTTATGAGATGTGTTGTCCCATGATGTTTTTTTCAGAATCTTATAATATTCTATTTCCATAGACTGGCGGTCTGTTTTTTCAAATAGAAATTTAATTGCTTCACAAAATTCATCAGCAGTTTCAATAAGGCTTACGCAAATGCTGTAATCGCGAACTACATCTATAATTTTGGTTGAAATAATTGGTTTTCCGGCCGCCATATATTCCAACGTTTTCGTCGGACTTATATATTTGGTAGCATCATTTAATGCAAAAGGCATCATCGCAATATCAAAAGCTTTTAGGTAATGAGGCAATTCGTTGTAAGACTTCATTCCCAAGTAATGAATATTCGGTTCTTTCGGAAGGTCAGACTCATCAATTTTAGCCAATGGACCAATCATTACAAAGGAAACACAAGGCAGTTTTTTGGCTGCTTCATGAAGTAATTCTAAATTGATTCGCTCATCAATTACCCCATAATAACCTACTATCGGCGATTGTAGATTGGTGATATCATCCGGAATAGCAATACCATCTAAGGCCTGGGCAAAGTGCGATTGATCAACAGAACTCGGGAAACAATGTACATTGTTATGCAGTTGTTTTTTTGATTCGTATAATGATTTTCCTCCCGTAAAAATAATATCGGCATTAGCCATCAAATATTTCTCCTGATTGATTAAATGAGCCGGAGCACCTTTAAACAGAGAAAGCTCATCCATACAATCATAAACGGTGGTCTCAAAATGAAGCGGTTCTAACAAAGGGCAAAATGAAGCTGAATAGAACCATCCAACAGGAATATTTTTGTTTTTTACATAGTTTGGAATAATGTCTGCAATCGATTCAATATCTTTTACGTTAGGTTGCAAAACATGCAGCATTTCATTCACTACAATTAGATTTCCGGGTTCTTCATCTTCAGGATTATGTAATGGCTCTTCAACAAATAAAGTTTTCATTGTTCTGGCCATTCGGCTAATAATATGTTGCGGACGCTGATAAACAAATTGCCATCTTAAATGGCA
>CBFGNY010000402.1:0-1634 GCA_965650235.1 uncultured Flavobacterium sp.
AAAATCAAATGATCCGCATTTTTTAAACGATGGTTGTAATCTATAACTTGTGGATCAGTTGGCGAATGATCTATAAAGGCTTTCAGGTCTTCTTTGGACATTACCGGATTGAAATTATCATTATCCAGATGGAAAAGATCTACATGATGATTCCCTTTTTGAAGCCCTGTAGTAACGGCTTCCAAAATGGCGTTGCAGTAACTTTTCTCATAGGGGTGATTGAACACAATAGCTACTCTCATTTTTTTGAATTGTTTAATATTTACCATGCAAAGATGCAGGAGTTAAAATATTGAGACGATAACAATTGTTAAGAAGTATAGGCTATGTAAACGTATCTGAATGAATTAAAGCTGAATTGAATTACTCCAGCTCGATACAATCAAAATGATATGACCTCAGAAGACGGATTACTTTCTTGCATATGTTTTTTTTACTTTCAATACGCAAAATTTTATCACAATCTTCAAGGTCAAAATTCCACTGTATGTCCTGGAAGTTTGAATCAAGAACAGGCTTTAATTTTTTAATTTGTGTCTTATTGTTGACTGATGTTTTAAATACGTGTATCATATGGCTGCAATTTCCCTGTATGGTGATTAAACCACAAAATTGGTAAAACAGCAGGCAGACTATCGATAACAATTGTTAAAAAAAAGTTTTTATCGTCTGTTGCGAATCCTGCTCAGCGATACAGACGTGATGCCTAAATAGGAAGCTATGTAATGCTGTGGGATACGTTGTATAATTTCGGGATGTTGTTCCAGCAGTTCTTCATAACGCTGCTGAGGAGTATTTTTTAGATAGGAAAAGAAAACCTGCTGGTTTTTTAGAAGCCTCATATATAAATGCTCAATTATATTATCTTTTAGTGCTGGTGAATTCTGCAGGGTATCCTGAAAATCTTTTTGGGTGATAGTTTGTATAACACAGGGCTCAATGCTTTCAATAGTGTATAAACTAGGTTTGCCAGTCATAAAGCTTTCAATGGATGATACACCACCTCCTTCAAAAAAAAACTGTGTTGTGATGTCTTTACCGTTATTATTGATCCAGGTTCTCAAACACCCTTTTTCAATGAAAAACATTGTTTTTGAAATGCTCCCTTCTTCCAATAGTATGGTCCTGGCAGGAACCTCTATTGGAGTAAAAAGTGGTTTAAAAATACTCCATCTATCGGTATTGGCTTGTGTTTTTTTTGACATGACTGCATCTTTATTTAACCCAAAGATATACTATATAATTACTGTTGATTATAGGTAAATTTATGAAAAATAGGAATGATTACCTGCAGGTCTAACTACACTTATAATTTGTTGCAGCTACTATAACTGGAATCAGCAGTAGTTACAGTGATGAGCTGCTGATATACTTTTGGATTAGAACCCAAACAAAACTATACTGTCCTTGCAAGTTCTTTCCGAGACATGTTTCCCGATTTTTTGTGACCAGGACTTACAGGATTCACTGCTTATAGGGTTAATCCGGGCAAGCATGACATTACAAATTCTTTATAACCTTAGCAGGAACGCTGCGTAGATATATACATGGAATATTTTAAAGTGAAGTGTAATAAATTTCGGTAGAAGGCCTGTTCTCTCCATCAATTATTTTGGAATGGGCTTTGCAGATTT
>CBFGNY010000403.1:0-1633 GCA_965650235.1 uncultured Flavobacterium sp.
GACAACAGCTACTTTCTTTTGTCCCGGCATATAACCTACTTGTGAAAATCCAATTACTGGTTCTCTTTTCCAATTTGGTATTGCATTGGGTTCTACATACCAGCTCATTACTTTTCCTTTTTTGTTTGAAGGAAGAATACTTCGCGCTATAAACCAGCCATTCTGCCCTAAATTTCTTCCGTCAAAAAGCATTACATCCTGATCTTCTGACTGAATTTTTACGGTACGCTCCGGATTTTCGGGCGCAAAGATGAAACTCTTACCCGATTCTAAAGGAAGGGTTGCGATGAATTCATTTCGCCCACGATCGTCAAATGTGGTATGTCCTGCAAACTGAGGGATTTTTTCAGACAAAGGTCGAATTTCTGTATTGCTGGCAGTATATCGGGGAAAAGTTCCCGCTTTTCCATCGACTACATAATTGCTTTCAAAATAAGAAGTAGGTATAAATTCCATATTAAATCCAGCCCTTCCTTCCAACTGTTTGGGAACCGATTTGTCTAATACCACATCAATAACAAAACCTTTTCCTTTTGGTGTCACTATAATTTTGGAATCAAAGTTAAATTCCTCATATCTAAGTGTGACTTCAATGGTATTCTTTGCCTTATTGACTTTTCGGCTGATCATTTTTGGAATTAAATCCCATTGTTCCGGTGTGTTCTGAAGCCTAATTGCTCCGCCGGTTACTGTTCTTACACCATGGTGAATAAATTCTATTCCGGCTGTTTTTTCGTCGAAAAACATTCCGTTGTACTCATTGTTAAAAACCCAGACATTGAGCCCCGGGGTTTCGAAATATTCTTTTTCGTTTAAAACTAAAGTCTGAGAAAAGGAATTATTTGACAGACCGATAAAACAAATAATTAGAATTGCTTGTTTCCATAAAGTGTTTTTGAAATTGAACAGGATTATGGAGATACTATTAAGTTTACGCATAATTAAGATTTTAATTTTATTGAAAACCTATTCTTTAAATAAAAGCGGTGCTAATTCTTTGAAGCTTCGACGCCAGGTTTGAAATTCATGTCCTGTTCCTTCCGAAATATAGGGAACCGCATTAAAACCAGCAGTCTTAAGAGCTGAAACCGCAGTTTTAACACCATCAGGGCGCTCCTTACTTCCACAGCTTAAAAAGATCAATTTGACTTTAGATTTGTCTTTAATATCTTCCGGTTTATAAGTTCCTCCGCTAAGAAGTGCGTAGTGAGAGAAAACTTCAGGTTTGTTAAGCGTAATTGATTTTGTTTCCATTCCTCCCATCGATAAACCGGCCATGGCACGATTGGCATGATTGGCAAGCGTACGAAAATTGGAATCCACATACGGAATTAATTCCTCTGTCAGAACGGTCTGAAAAGGTTCTATTTTAAAACTGGCCAAGCCACCATATTTAATTTCATTCGTCATTCCGTAGGTCATGACGATAAGGAACGGTTTTATTTTACCTTCCGCTATTAAATTATCCATAATCAGGTTTACACGCCCCTGATTACTCCAGGCTGTTTCATCTTCTCCCCAGCCATGTTGTAAATACAAAACCGGATATTTCTTTGCTTTTTCTTTATCATAACCTGATGGTGTGTAAACATAGGCTCTGCGTGAGGTATTAGTGCTTTTTGAAGGAAAAAGA
>CBFGNY010000404.1:0-1603 GCA_965650235.1 uncultured Flavobacterium sp.
GCGATATCCGCCTTATCAATGCGTACTTTCCTTCAGGCACAACGGGCGATGTGCGGCAGGAATTCAAATACCAGTGGCTCGATGATTTTTATAGCTATCTGCAAACACTGAAAAATAAATATCCCAAATTGATATTGTGCGGTGATTACAATATTGCCCACAATGAAATAGATATTCACGATCCCAAAGGCAATAAAAACACTTCGGGATTTTTACCCAATGAACGCGCGTGGATGGATAAATTCATTGGCAGTGGATGGATAGATACTTTTCGTGCTTTTCATCCGGAACCACAACGATACAGTTGGTGGAGCCAGCGTTTCCCAACAGTGCGATTGCAAAATAAAGGATGGCGGCTCGATTACATTACGGCTACCGAGCCTTTGCGTGCCCAGTTAAAAAGTGCAGACATTTATCCTGATGTAAAGCACAGTGATCATTGTCCGGTGTACCTGGAACTGCATTAAGTTAACAATTGTAATTTTTACACCTTATTCTTTTGTTTGTCACAATATTCTTTCTTGTTTTTTGTTTTACCCAATTTCCATGATCGTATATAACATTACTATAAAGATCGATCCGGCTATTGAAGCAGCATGGATACAATGGCAACAGCAGGAACATATACCCGATATCATGGCATCGGGTCAGTTTTCCCAATGGAAAATGTTCCGTTTACTGGAGCAGGACGAAACGGAAGGTTTGACGTTCGTAATACAATATTTTGCGCCGTCTCTGGAAAATTACAACAGGTATATTGAGGAGTTTGCACCTGTATTACGGAAGAAAGCATTTGATAAATGGGGAGAGCGCTTCATTGCGTTCAGAACGGTGATGGAGGTTGTGAACTGAGTGTG
This sequence comes from uncultured Flavobacterium sp., assembly GCA_965650235.1. GTDB lineage: Bacteria > Bacteroidota > Bacteroidia > Flavobacteriales > Flavobacteriaceae > Flavobacterium. Next base: position 858 of record CBFGNY010000404.1, read on the forward strand.
GATAATAATATTTTAATCTCCTGTGGAGCTAAATTTATTGTATATTCCACGAAACCCTTTACAGGCCAGCATTTCAGCCGGTAGCGCATGAAACATAAGGCAGTACAGCGTTTCAGCGTGTAACATCAATTCACAAAACGTATTACAAAACATTTCAATTTGCTAAATCCTTGCCCCCAGCGGTTTTCAGCACTTTATCAAATGTTAATTTTTCGACCAAAAAATTTTGTTTCAAGCAAAAAGCGGCTAAATTTGTCACTGCATAAATTTTTAAAAATCACACTATGAACAAAGCTGAATTAATTGCAAAACTTGCCGATGATTCAGGCATTACTAAAACACAGGCTAATGCTGCTCTGGATTCTTTTATTGAAGCAGTTACCAAAACATTAAAAGGTGGTGGTAAAGTTACCCTGGTAGGTTTTGGTACTTTCTCTGTATCAAAAAGAGCAGCTCGCAATGGTCGTAATCCGCAAACCGGTGCTGTGATTAAGATTAAAGCTAAAAAAGTTGCCCGTTTCAAAGCTGGTAAAGAATTGCAGGCTAAATTATAATTTCTGCCTTACGCACGAAAGGCTCCGTTACTGCATGCGAAGTATCGGAGCTTTTTTTATTTTTGCATTTCTAAACAATTCACTTTAATAAACACATAACATGGGTAGAGGAGATAAAAAAACGAAAAAAGGTAAAATCTTTAAAGGTTCTTACGGAAAAAGCCGCCCTGCAAGGGTAAAAAAGGCTGTTGC
>CBFGNY010000405.1:0-1599 GCA_965650235.1 uncultured Flavobacterium sp.
TCAACCATTTTTAATGTAAAAATAAAAATACCTTTCCAACCAACTTCAATCTTTTTTTACTGTAAAAAAAAATCAACCTTTTTAATGTAAAAATAAAAATACCCTTACTTTTTTTACATAAATGTCTCATTATAAAAAGGGAGTTTCTTCTGTATGTTTCTTTACTTTGTAAATGATAACCCAATATCCAAAAAAGGTGTTTAAAGAAATATTCGTGAATTTTGGAATTGGTTGCAATCGTGCACCAAAAATATCAAATCTCATTAAGAGAAACCAAATTAAACAAGTAGTGGCAGAAGCGATTGCAGGTATGGATAACGCTAGACAGGCAACGAATGATGAAAAAATTCAACAGATTATGAACGACATTTTGAAAGATTTTTCGGAAAATCTTCTCCGGGGCAGGATAGCATTAGTAAGAAAAATGAAGTAGATTCCCAAAAAATTGATTGTGTTGGAAAGGTAATTAAGTTAATCTCAGATGGGGAATCGCAAAGGATACAAAATTAGCAACAATTAGATTTGTTTTGTTTTCCAGGAATTTAGACGTAGTTCTTTAGTAGAGCGAACTAAACCTTTGAGTTTGAATAAATTCTTTTTTTTTATTGACAAAATTAGTTATCGGTACTTTTCAAAACGCTACTCAAACGCTCTAAAAATAATGACAGAGAATTTTAAAAATAACAAATATATCTAACCACATGAGCAATTTTACGAGAGCTTCAAATTCATAATTTTCTAATATTCGTGACCAAATGATTCTAAATTTTGTCCACAAGCAGCAACTTTGAATAAAATTATAAATACCAACGCAGTTATCGGGTATATTTCTACCTAATTTTAAATCCGCTTTTCATTCATTTTTCTCAAAAACATCTTATTTCTGCGGAGGACAATACAAAGCCGTGCATCTATTTGCTCCTACTTTAAAAAACCGATGCGTTCAGTGTGTTTCAGTTTGGATCCGAATTCAGCTCAATTTTTTTTACATATTGCTTCCTTTTGATTCAAATAACAACTGGTGCGTTCAGTAGTTTGGACCCGGATACAGCTCAAGTTTTTTAACGTATTGCTTCATTTTGATTTGAATAACAACCCATATTGGCAAAGCAAAAGTAAAAGCAACTTTATTACCGTAATCCACTAACCTATAAAATGCCATACCTATGGCATTCACAAAGCGCGAATATTACCAACTGAAACTTGACCTAAAGAAATCTTTTTTTACTAAGGTCAATTTAAAGAAAAGATCACCTCCAAAATGATATTTTTCGAGGAAAAAACAAACCTTGAAAACATTTCTCTGTATCCAGAACGATGCGAAAATGCTGTAAATGAAGCTGTTAATACTATTGATTCTTCCAGTAATAGTAAAAAAAATTTGTGTACATTTTTTTACAAACTTTTAGGGGCACCCGCAATTTCTTTGCCAGAGTATCCTAATCTTGAAATTGTTCCTGTAAATTATGAAAATGCTTGTCGTCATTGATAGAAGTCAAACACACTTTCTTCGATTTTTTTCTCTTGATCAGTAGCGACACACTCTATACTAGTACATATACTAAACTTTTCCCCTTTAGAAACTCATTCAGCGCTTCT
>CBFGNY010000406.1:0-1590 GCA_965650235.1 uncultured Flavobacterium sp.
AACTAAAATTTTTGAAGTGAACGTTTTATTTTTTAGTTAAAGCAACTGAACCAATTGAAAAATATTAAGCATATAGATATTTCTCCAGAAGAGAACAAAATAGTTGAGACCTCACTATTTCGGAAATATTCAATCTTGCAATTATCTTTACTGGAGTCCTTGGAGACCTTCTGCGGAGAGCCAGTAACTTTAAAGGAGAGAATACAAGCACTCGGTTATTTTGGTACAACAACAAATTAGATTTAAAAACCGAAATTGAACAAAATAGAAAACTTGATGACGGTTTTGGATAAAGTTCCAAAGGCAACAGTTTACAGCCGGTCAGATTCGTTAACACATACACGTAAACAAAGCATCAGCGCTACAGTGGACCAGAAATGCCAAATTTATGCTCATAATTGTAAAATTATCTGATTATTTCCTTTTCAAAAAAATCAAAAAAATGAATAGTCTGCGAGAACATCTTCAAAAGTGCAATACATGTAAACAATCAAACGCGAGTGTTTGACGAAATGTGGGAAGACTTGATAGATGGGATTTTTTTAAATATTTAACGTTTTTATTAATGCGGGATTCCATTTTGAAGGAACTGAAAGCCATCGTACAGTTTACTTCTTGTGTTCTCGTGTGATTCGCGAATTCGTGCAACCATAAATTCTGCAGCTGCCCTCTCCGTTTTGTCAAGTTGAAACCTTTCTCGCAACTTCTGAATTGTTAAGTCTCCTTTAAAACATGGAAGACTAGAATCAATCATCAATGATACCATATGTATAATTTCATTTGCGAATGGCCTGAATAAAAAACATCAAACAAAACATATCTTTGTAAACTCAATACCTGCAAGCAATATAGGATTTTACAACAAGTTCGGCGAAATATTTGTAGGAAGGTGTATTTGCATCACCTCCTAGAACTTGTACCATCTCAGTAGTCAACTTGAACGGAGCCGATTCAAAATTTATCCCGCCGGGCGAAATATCAAGAATAAATCCAAAATCTATTTATTAAATAATAAAACGTGAAATTAAATACCAATATGAATGATATGGCCCTCATCGTCAAACATAATATTTCCATTATGCCTGTCTTTAATCTGCAGCAAATACAAAATCAAGGAAGACGGAGCAAGACTTTTAATAAAAGCAACGCGAGCCTAGAAAAAAACTAAAAACGAAGAACCCAACTATGGATTTCATACCTTTTGAAATCCCAAAGAGTCGGGTGAGCCATAATGCGCAACAAAATAGCTATGTTGATTTACAAAATAAGATAACGCGATTTAACCTTACTCAAATAGACTGTTAACCTTTTCTCTCCCCATCATATCTCTAGAAATAGAATTTGGAATAACTTCTATCACACCACACTAATCAAAAATAAATTTAGACTAACAACAATCATTTTACTCCTGGTTCGGTAGCTACAACTCGATAGGGATAAAGGTAAGTTTCAATTCCAGCTTTTTCGAATATATTCTTAAAGATACTGATCAATTGCAAAGCCAGAACATCTTGTCTACAGTCGTCACCGACTTTGAAGATAGCAGACTGCCAAATGGATTGCCCGTTAACATCTTCATCTACTGATGTT
>CBFGNY010000407.1:0-1575 GCA_965650235.1 uncultured Flavobacterium sp.
CTTTAATTGTAATCATTAAGCTTGTTTTTTATTTAAAATTATCAGATAAGTGATAAAAAGTTTACTTAGCAAACTATTCATATTTTGCTTTTCTTAAGCGTTCTTTTTCCTGATAGTCTTCTTCTTCTTTTATTCTATCTTGTTCTTCTAGTTCTTCTTTGGTAATTTTATCTTTATTCTTCTTCTTTTTAGTCTTTTTTACTTTACCCACTCTTGTTAGTTCTTCTTTGTGGTTATCATCATAGCGTATGGAAAAACCAATTCCTCCGTAAAGTAAAGAAGGAGTGTTTTTTAAGTTTTTGCTTATTGAAGCATCAATTTGCATGTTTCGTGATAATAAATAAGCCGCCCCGCCTCTAAAGATTGCATCACTATATAAATCGCTTTTATACCCCTGATTTTCTACAAAACCAGACCATTTGCTGTTGAACCCTCTTGTTAAGGTTAAAATGTATCCATATCCAGAATTACCGGTTCCTATATAATCGGCAATGATGTTCGATACCAATACCCATTTGCTGCCAAAATGATTTTGAGTAATCAACATTATTTTTGGAGAAACACCAGATTTAGTCGAATAATAATTGAGTGTATTTGAATTGTAGGCATACGGATTGTCTTTTAAAACAAAATTTGCACCTCCAAAAATCGACACTGCCGGGATTAATTGACGCCATCTAAACTTTTTATTGGCATTATAACTGTAGATGTTAACATCTCCTTTGTAATTTTTGAACGGGTCATAAATCAAATATTTGGCTCCCAGATAGGTCTGTTTTAAATTACTTTTTTTAAAGCTGGTTGCCGGTGTTATGAATTTTTCGTTTTGATACTGAATATCTGCTATAAATTCCAGCTGCTCGACAAAAAGTCCCCATCGAAGTGTAAAATCAGTACCAAAACCAGAAGCCTCATAATTTTGTGTATCATGCTTTTCATTTATACCATACAAACCAGCTTCAGCCTGAATTACTGATTTTCCAACAGAGAAAGCCGACATAGTCTCGCCTGGGCGATTTGAATTTATAACATCCGTATATTGAGCAAAAAAGTATTGAGGGAATAGAAATAGGCAAGCTATCAAAAAGTTTTTAATTTTTAACATGTCTGTATTTTTTGATTAAAAAGTAATAACGTTTTCAAATGTACTATATTTTATTATTTATTTAAGATTGATATTTTAATTTTGAACAATGGTTTTATTAATTTTGAAAAAAATTATACAATTATGCAAGAAGCATCATTTTCAGGGTTTTTAAAAACCATCATGTGGGTTATCGCTTTTTATTATATTTTTAAATTTTTAGCCAAAATCTTTTTACCGGTACTGGTCAAAAAGGCAGTGGAAAAAGCAGGAGAAAATTTTCAGAGACAACAGCAATATAGTCAGGACAATACCTGGCAAAAAACACGTAATAATAATAATGATGAGATAATCATTAATACAGCCAACGCAAAAAATCCTCGTGAGACCAAAAAAGTGGGTGATTATGTTGATTACGAAGAAATAGATTAAGTTTGTGTCCTATAATATCAGGATTCACCATTTAACCAAACCAGCCAAAATTGAAAATA
>CBFGNY010000408.1:0-1567 GCA_965650235.1 uncultured Flavobacterium sp.
TACCAATCCTGCTGAAGCTGCAGAAGGAACTATTCGTAAAGCATATGCAACTTCAATTGGAGAAAATGCAGTTCACGGATCTGATAGCGACGAAAACGCAGCTATCGAAGGTGCTTTTCACTTTGCTGGAAGAGAGCAATTCTAGTATTAAATGTTCAGCTTTTGAGCTGACATTAAACATAAAAAAAACCGATTCAAAAGTTTGAATCGGTTTTTTTTATATCAGACTGAATACTAAAATCCTAACACTGAACACTATCTCAAAACAACATCCTTAACCACTTCCCTTCCCAGTTCCTCATTAATCATTTTAACGATTTTAGATTTTCCATGGCTTAGTTCTTCTCTTAAAACCGCCGATCCAAGTTCTACATACAGCGTGCTTCCTTTCAAAACAACATTTTTAGTATACGTGTTCACCCCGTTGCCCATCAACTGCCTCCAGGCTTCTTTTACATCAATCTGATCCATGCCTGGTTGCAGTTTATTCACCTGAATAATCTGTTTCAGCACATCGCCAATCGTACTCTGATTATTTAGTCTTTTTGCCATCTTCTAATAAATTTACTGGTCCAGCTTTTTTATAATGATATTCCTTATTCTGATCGTTTTTAACCACAAATGTTTCATCCGAAATCGAAATCAGCTCCTCGCTCCATTTGGCATAATCCGTTTTATAATCCAAAAAAGCCCCTCTGTCTGTAAATCGAACCGAAACATTTTCAAAAGTATCTGTGGTCAAAAAAGTTCCGTCAAGCTGCGCCATCACCTTTGTTCGCGTTCCTTTAGTTCCTTTTATCTGAAAATAATCAAAATTCTCATTCATTCCATACGCCTTCTCTTCTCCTTTATCAAAAACCACTTTTTCAATTTCCCAGTAACCATTCAATTTTGCAATATCTACAGGTTTAATTTCCTGCTTACAGCTTACAAACAAAACCGATAAAATCAAAATCATAAAAGTTTTTTTCATATAATAAAATTTATTAGGAGCTGTTTCCTGCTGTCCGCTATATCTTTTATGGCGAACCCCGCCATAAAAGGATGCCGCTTCCATCAGGGCTAAAACTCCAATTTTCAAAAGAATATTTAGTGAACTACAAAGTTAACTTTATAAATTTAAAAGAAGTAAAAATCTTCAAAACACATTAAACTATTTTGCATATTTTTGGTCAAATCCCAAACCAAAAACACAAACCATGACCAAAACAATTTGTAAAATCCTGATGTTGTTATTCTTCGTAAGTTGCAGTAAAGATGACAATACTTCTGATACTAATCCAACTCAAACCATGTACTTTCCACCCCTAACAGGGACTACTTGGGAAACAACATCAATTTCAGATTTAAAATGGAATCAAAATGCCGTAAAGCCACTTCTGGATTACTTAGAACTCAAAAATTCTAAATCCTTCATCGTCTTAGTCAATGGCCGAATCGTTTTAGAAAATTACTTCAACAATCACACTCCAACAACAAACTGGTATTGGGCAAGCGCCGGAAAAACACTAACTTCAACCATGGTCGGAATTGCTCAGCAAGAAGGTCTGCTGAACATAAACAATAA
>CBFGNY010000409.1:0-1561 GCA_965650235.1 uncultured Flavobacterium sp.
AAACGATATCAACGATACAACATCTCCGCTTGAAGCAGGTTTAGGATGGATAACAAAATTCAATAAAGAATTTACCAATTCTGAAAATCTGAAAAAACAAAAAGAAGAAGGCGTTTCTAAAAAATTGGTAGCTTTTGAGATGCAGGAACGCGCAGTACCAAGGCATGATTATGAAATAGTAGACGCTTCGGGAGCTGTAATTGGTATTGTTACATCCGGAACTATGTCGCCTTCTATGAACAAAGGTATCGGTTTAGGATATGTTACTGTAAATAATAGCACCATTGACAGTGAAATTTTTATCAGAATCAGAAAAAATGATGTTCCTGCTAAAGTGGTAAAATTACCTTTTTACAAGAAATAAATTCTAAAAAAGAGATATTTAAAAAATGCATTACTCTATGTGGTAATGCATTTTTTTTATCATCAAATAAATAGTTTTGATATAAGAAAATGTAAAAAAAGTATAACAATTAATAAAAATTTAAGTTTAAATTTAACTTAAAGATTATTCTAATATGAAAAAAGTATTACTGGCATTTTTGTTAATGACGAACCTCCTGTTTTCTCAAAACAGTGAGCAGACGTGCGAAATACTTTCCAAAATAAATTTACTGATTCAAAACGAACACATAAAACCCAAACCGGTAGATGATAGTTTATCCGTTTATGTTTTTGATAACCTCATTGATCAATTAGATCCTTCCAGAAATATATTTTTCAAGTCCGAGTATGATGAAATGTCTAAGCGTTATCGCTTAAACTTAGATGATCTGATCTTAACAGGAGACTGTAGTTTTTTATCAGATATTACAACTAAATACACAAACGGGCTTTTACGAACTAAAGCCGTTTTAGAGAAAATTCAAGCGGAAACAATTGATTACAATAAAAAAGATACCATTCGGTTTTATAAAAAAGCATTTACATTTTATCTCAAAAAAGAAGATCTTGAAAAAGTCTGGCTCAAAAAACTTCGCTATCAAATTTTGGATGACATCGCAGAAACAAGTAATAATCTTGACTCTATTAAATTAAATTTCAAATCTATTGAATTACAATCAAGAGCCATTATCTTATCAAATGAAATCTGTAGAATCAACACTCTTTTAGAAAGAAAAGATACACAGCAGGAAAACTTATATAACTTTTTTTGCACCTATTTTGATCCACACACAGCCTATTTCAGTGATGACTCAAAATCCAGTTTTGTAGCATCACTTTCAAAAGAACATTTTTCTTTAGGAATGAGTTTAAAATTAAACGAGAAAAATGAAATCATTATTGAAGAATTAGACCCAAATGGCCCGGCTTTTCAAACGGGACAGATTAAAAAAGGGGATCAGATTGTCTCAATTTCAAATCAAAAAGAGACATTACATGTTTCATGTGCTTCATTAGAATCTGTTTCGACGATGATCTTATCGGAGTCTAATAAAAAAATCACACTTACTTTAAAACGAAATTCGGGGAAAAATTTTGAGGTTTATATCGAAAAGCAAATAATGAAAGACGAAGATAATTCAGTCTACAGTTTCATTATAGGCAAGGACAGTAAAAT
>CBFGNY010000410.1:0-1544 GCA_965650235.1 uncultured Flavobacterium sp.
TGCGTTTAATCATTCGAATTTTGTGCTTTATTATCGCATTCCTAATATTTTGTACGACAGGGCAATTAATAGGTTAAAAAGGTTGGTTTTAATTTGTCAAAATGCAGTGTATACACAACTCATGTTAACCACATCACATGAAGAGTTAAAATAGGCAAATTTTATATGTCTTTATTAACCTCTCATTTCATTTAAAATAGTAATTAAATGATCAATTTGGGTGTTTCTTTCTTCTGCCGGCAACATTTCAATCAAATTGTAGGTTTCGTTTATAACCCACTCCACTAGTGAAGTTTCTGGTTCTTGTTCTTGTATCCCATGGTTGACAACTGATGACACTTCTGAATCAACATAATCATAATCAAGAACAGGAATAGGGAATTGCAACAAAGCAGTAAATTCCACCTCAGTACCACGAGTAAATCCTCTTTCAGTGCCCATACTTTCTCTACGCCAGTCAACCCTCCCAGTTCTGTATCTAAACTCCAAAAATTGGCCTGTAGCGTTTACAAACAAATTGCGATAAATCCTTCCTAGCGGGGGAATACTTTCGAAAACAGTATTTTCGTCGTTTTCATTCTTTATCAAGTAGACTGTCAAAGAGTTGTCAGCATTTCCTGCATCATTTCTGAAAATTTGATTTTCTCTAATCAAAGTGGTTACTGCAAGGTTTCTATTTCGATTAGGTAAATCGTTTAACGGGATGTTTATAGCGTAAATAGTTATAGGAACTCCATCCCTAACAGTAACTTGAAGGTTGTAGTTGTTATTCATTTCTGTTTCAAGATTGCCCTCAAACAAAAGAGGATATTATATTTTTTTAATCGGAGGTGTTGATTGGGCAATGATATTTTTAGAAGCATCTTTAGATGACTTTGTCTTTTTTTTATTTAATACATAATCCCATATGAACGCCCACTTTAATTGGCAGTAAACATATTGAGTAAAATATAGCCGCAGAGAGGTTTCATTCAAACTACTGATTTTTTTTAAGTATAGCAGACATCATTACATCAACGAAGGAACACGTACTTCCATCACTTCCATATTGAGAGACAAACTGTATGTCACAGGTTCAATGATTAAACAATATATGACACCTTATCATGGTAAATTGATCAACTTAAGACACGGCCTTATTAATACACCGCGTTTTAGCGCGAACTCGGATCCAACACCATTTTTTGTACATCTTGCTTCATTTTGATTCAAATAACAACCGGTGTGTTGTTACCGTCCATTTTTATTTAACCTTGGACCCTTATATTTCGTAATTCCTTTCCATCAAACGCACCTGCTCTTATTAGAAAAAAATATAATAAAAAAACTAGCAAATGGTAGGTGTGTGGTAGTCCATAATCATTCTAGTTTTAGTTTGCCATTTAGCTGAAATAATTACCTATAATGTAAGTCGTCCAATTACCAGCAAGTGACATTAATTCATCATGCAGAAGCATTATTTTAACGATAAAAAAATAAATATCAGTTAATGTACAAAAAAGCATGAAAAATTATTGCAACAAATTTATTACAATGAGGCAATG
>CBFGNY010000411.1:0-1535 GCA_965650235.1 uncultured Flavobacterium sp.
AGCACTATATGCAGGGCTTATCTTATTGGTCATATCAATACTTTCTTTTTTTCTTGGAGGCGGGATATTAGTTTCTCTATATGGTATTGAACATTTCAACAAACAATTTTTTGAAAATTTACAGAACACACAGCCAGAAGGAATAACTCTATTGATTTACACTCTTTCCGTAACTCTTGTAACAGCAATTATGACCCCTTTTGCTGCCGGCTTCTTAAAAATGGCTGACAGCGCCGACAAGGATGAAACATTTAATTTTTCGACTGTTTTCACTTACTACAGGACTCCCTATTTTTCACCCCTTTTTGCCTCTGCCCTATTGATTGGCTTAATCAGCGGTCTTATTTCTGTAGCTTTTAATTTCATCGGAATTACAGTTATTGACAGCGTCTTTGCCATTATTATTTCATTGTTTACCTCCCTGACGGTTCCGCTTATCGTTTTTGGAAACTTAAACATGATGGATGCCATAAAATCAAGCATACTTGTTGTCAGCAAGCAGCCCCTTGTTATAGCCCTATTATTTTTAGTTGCCGGAATTGGTTCACTTATAGGTTTTATTGGCTGTTGTATTGGGGTCGTATTTACTATTCCTATAACTTATTCTGTAAAATACGCTATATACAGTGCTATTTTTGAAATTGAAAATCCAGATTCTATCGACTCAATTGGGCAATCCTATCAGGAATAATATTAAGATTACTTAAAACAAACCCATATCCGAATTCTATGGTAAGCAACTATAGTTTTTTAATTTTTTCAGTTTCAGGGCTTACCATTTTTGGCAATGCCCTGAAATTATCCGGAGTAAACTGTTTGTTTATTAATTCCAATCTCATTTTTTACTACAACCCTAAACTTATCATGTTAGAGTTGTGCCTCATTGCTTTTTCGATATTGCTGGTTTACCAATTTTTTAATATCAAAAGTAAAATTGGCTCTTTTATTGAAAAAAACAAAGAAAAGGAAGTTTCAAATAAAGAATACCAGCTTTATCTTTTGTTTTTCGGTATTACTATTATTGTTATAGAAATCATTAATGAAATTTTTAAAATAAGACCGCAGAGCCTTTTATATGTTAATTTATCCATTGGCTTTTCAATATTAGTATTCTATTTTTTATCTATTAAAATCCAATACCTGCGAAATAAAATTTCAATAGTTTTTGTTTCTATATTCTTATTGTTTACAGCATATATTGCCCGGAATATCATTATTCATCCTGATGATGTTGTACCTGTTATTGCCTTTTTAATTACTTTTTATTTTTCGTACAGCATCCTCAGGCCAATCAAAATTTATTGGTTTTTCGTGGGTGCAGTATTTTTTTATCACATTATCAACCTGGCTTTTGATTTTATTCCGATAAAATCTTCAGTTTTACTGCTTACCTACTGCCTGGCTATTTTTGTAATTAACCAGATAAAATATGCAATCTTTTTAAACACCCGGGACAATTTCAGATTTATCCTGCGGCGTACCGATGCAAGTGCCGTTGATGTCACGGACGGTGGCGGGGTGGCTCGGATTCCGCT
>CBFGNY010000412.1:0-1513 GCA_965650235.1 uncultured Flavobacterium sp.
TTGAGGCAGCTAATGGTCAGGCCCGAAGAATTATCATTACACAAACAGGTAATTTATACCCATCATATAATATAACGCCTAAAGCTCCCGATGAAACAGGAATGAGCAGTACAGCGATGCAATTGTCGGATAAAATGCTTATGGGAATAAATATTGGTAATACCATGGAAGCACCAACCGAAGCGGAGTGGGTGAATAGTAAAATTACCGAATCGTATATAAAATTTTTAAAAGAAAAAGGTTTCAATGCTATAAGGCTTCCTACTGGCTGGGTTTGGACTCATTTAAGTGATGAATCAAAAATGAAGATCGACCCGGCATGGCTTGCTAGAGTGAAAGAAGTGGTTAAATGGTGTGTGGATAATGATATGTATGTAATACTGAATACTCACGGAGATGCTGGCTGGCTTGAAAATAATGTCAATGCGGCAAACCAAGAGGTTATTAATGCGAAGCTAAAAGCGATATGGCAGCAGATTGCTACAACTATGCGTGATTTTGATGAGCATCTTATATTTGCCGGTACGAATGAACCTGCGGTTGAGAATGCTGAACAGATGGCCATACTCGATACTTACCACCAGACATTTGTTAATGCAGTCCGTGCTACCGGGGGCAGAAACAGTTACCGTGTGTTGGTTGTGCAGGGGGCTACTACAGACCCTACTAAAACTTACAATTTAATGAATACGCTGCCAACAGACAAGGTTCCTAACAAGTTGATGGTAGAGGTACATGACTACACGCCTGCTACATTTACGCTAATGACGGAGGGAGATCTAAGTTGGGGTACCATGGTTTACTACTGGGGGACAGGGAATCATTCTACTATTGAGCCGGAACGCAACGCAACCGGTCTTGAAGAGGGTGCAATCGATTCTGAATTCCAAAAGATGAAAGAGAAGTTTGTTGATAAAGGTATCCCTGTGATGTTGGGTGAATATGCAGCCTGGAGGAGAAATGCCATTAACAACGCGAAGTATCTTCCTAAGGATCTGGCTATGCACAACAAATCTGTGGAGTACTGGACATATTATGTAACTAAACAGGCTAAAGCGAATGGTATTGTGCCATTCTATTGGGAGACAGGTTTTATGTTAGACAGAGCTAAGAATGAGGTAAAGGACCAGCCTATGTATGATGCCATTGTTGCAGGATATAAGTAAAAAGTAAGACACTATAACTAAATAAAAATGCAGTTTTGCAGGTATCCTGTATTGGTACCATTAAGCAAGGACTGAATTTAAAAAATCTGTGACTACTAAGAGTCACAGATTTACTTATAAAGAATTCTCAATAAAACAACGGATTTAAAATTTATTGATTCTAAAAAACACAAAAAAATGAAACTTAAACATTTTTATAAGATTGTACTACTGCTGATCGTTACCGGATTTTCGGTCTCTTGTTCAAAAAACGATGACGAAGCCCCACAATTATCGGTTTCAGCAAAAACTGTTTCTTTTGAACCAGAAGGAGGTACATCAGAAGAAATCACCATTGAGGCAAACAG